>NZ_JALCZB010000002.1:0-158219 GCF_022690745.1 Anaeromyxobacter sp. SG64
TCCCCTCTTCGTCCTGGCAGACTCAGAGGATCAGAGGCGCTTGCGCGCTTCAACTTTCAAACTGCCTCGTATCGCAGACGATCGATCTCACTCGCCATTTGTCGCGCGATCGTGGGGATACTTCAGGGGCTCGGCAGGCGAGCCGAAGGTTGTCGATCGTCGACGGTCCGGCGAGGGCCGCGGGTTGGATGTGATCGAGCTCGAGCTTCCAGCGGCTATTGCAGCGGCAGCCGTCCGGACCGACCCAGGCGCAGCGCCCGCCGTCGCGGCTCCACACCGCGCGGCGCACTATCGCCGGGATCGTGGACCTCGCCACCGCCGGCTTCGCCGCAGTCTGCTTCGTGCCCTGCTTCGCGTCCTCTTTCGCGTCCTTCGTCTTGCGCTGCGGCGTGACCGCGCCCTTGCGCTTGCCGTGCTTGTCGATGGCGCAGCGGATCGCTTCGTGGAGCACCGCCGCGAGGTCGCCGTCCGGGACCTTGTGCGACAGGAGTGACCGGAGCGTCTCGAGGTCCTCCTTACAGGCGCGGCCGAGGGTGACGCGGAGCGACCAGTGGTCGTCCGAGACGGGGAGGGTCTCGGCCCGTCGCTTTGGCTTCTCGAGGGTGGCGTCAGGCGGTGGGAGCCGGCCGGCATTCGGGCTCGGATCGAGGGTCTCCGCAGTTCCGGGCGAGCTCGACGCCTCCGCCCGCTCGGCCCCACCATTGGACGCCGGGAGGGCCAGCGCTGTGCTCGCCGCGGCGGGCGCGCGCTCGGGCAGCGTCCGGAGGCCCGTGCGCGGAGCGGTGCGCGCCTGCACGGACACGACGAGGTGCTCGACCTCGGCCCGGGTCCGATAGGCGGCGCGGGCGAGAAGGTCGTTCAGGTTCTCCTCGGTGAGCACCTGGCCGAGGAGCGCCACGGTGGACAAGCAGAGGCGCCCATCGCGCAGCGGAGCTTCCAGCGTCGGGAACCGGCGCAGCACTCGCATCGCCTGGATGCGCCTTCCGGCGGCGCCCTCGCGCAGGTGGAGCGCCTCGAGGCAGTAGCTCCACAGCGACGAATAGCCGGCCTCCACGAACGCGCGGCGCCGATCGAATTCGTCGAGGTGCAGGAGGAAGTCGACCTGGACGTTTCGTTCCTCTCCGGCGAGCTCGCGCAGGCGCAGGGCGAGGACATTGGACTCGAGAGAAGCGGGGGCGAGCGCGGACATGGGGTTGCACCTCCAGTACACCCTTCGTAACACGCGATTTCCGGAGCTCCGGAGACGCTCCAGGCTCGCGCCTGCGCGGCGTTCTTCGCTTCACCCTCGTCGATGCCTTTCGGCGGTCGGCGCACGTGACACGCGCCAGGCGCGTGCGCGAGAGCGGCCCTTCCGCGCCGACCCGTACGCCCGAGCGCGATCGTGGCGAGATGGCGTCAATGGGAAAGTTTCACCCACCGCAACCGGGACGCTCTCCCTGGGCGCGAGCGACGCTGCGACGTCCTGAGGAACTATCGCTGGCGATAGCGGTCGCTGTAGGTGAACGCTAGCGAGCTCCCGAGACGCTCCGGTCCGTGCGCCCGCACGAGCTGTGGATGCGCGTCGCTCGCATGCACCCGCGCAAATTCACGCCCGCGCCGCGCCCAGCCGGTCACGCCCCGACGTGACGTCCGGCTGCTTCGCCGCCTCTGGCGCGTTCATCGGGGGAGCGGCTCAACCCCAAGCGAGCAACCCCTGTCATCATCAAGGTTCCTCGGGGATCGCCTCGGCCGAGAAGCGGGGCGACGGGCCGCCGAGCAGCACGTACGAGAGCTGCACGGCAGAGTCCGCGTGGAACGTCGCGTCCTGCACCCGCCGGGCGCGACGGGTCACCTCCACGGCGATCGCGCTGGCGCCCACGATGCGCAGCGTCGCCCCCGCGCGCGCCTCGAGCAGGAGCGCCGTCCCGCCCGGCTCGCCCTCGCCCAGCACGAGGTACTGGCGGAGGGTCAGGCCTGCGCGCGCGCGCGTGCCGGCGAGCAGGGCGACGTCGAGCAGCGACTGCGCGCCGGGGCCCATCAGGTAGTCCCGCCCCGTGCCGTCCGGCGCGCGCGCGACGGATCCGGCGGCGCCGAGCAGCACCGCCCCGCCGTGGAGGTCCGCCTCGAGCGCCCAGTCTCCGCCGAGGTCGGCGCGACCGCTCGCGCCCACCCCGATCGCGCTCGTCGAGACGCGGTACGGTCCGGGCGTGTCGAGATCGAAGGACAGGAAGAGTCCCCACAGCCCGCGCACCGCGCGCGTGGGCTCCAGCACGGCACCGGCGAGGAGCCCGCGGCCGCGCACCGTCGCGTCCGGATCCGCGGAGAAGCCGTACGCCGCCTCGAGCACGAAGTGGTCGAACGGCCGCGCGAGCTCGAGGTCCGGGTCGCCGGGGAGCCCCCACGTGAAGTCGAGGCCCGCCCGCCCGTGCCACGCTTCCTCGCGGTCCGCCCCCGACGCCGCCGACAGGGAGAGCTCCCACCGCGAGGACGGCGCCTCCATGGGCGTGGTCGCGACGTACAGCCGCCGGTTCACCGCCGACATGGGCGAGAGCACGCTCGCGGCGGCGTCGCGCCAGGCTCCGCCCTCCGCCCGCAGCGCGTCCGAGAAGCGCGTCAGGACCTCCCCGAGCACCATGCCCGCCACGGGGGTCGTGATCTGATCGTTCCTCGCGGGCCGCTCCGTCTCCCCCGCGATCTCCCAGAGCGCGCTCGCCGCGAACGCGTAGGACGCGGACTGCCAGAAGCCGAGCCCCGTGGAGCGCGCCGCGGTGAACGCCCACGTGCCCTGGTACGGATGACCGAACTGGTTCACCCAGAACTGATCGTCGTCGAGCACCCACCGGCTGCGCAGGTTGCGGCCGATCGAGTCGGCGGAGACGTCGCCCCAGGGAGCCGCGCCCACCCAGCGGTTCCAGCTCACCATGACGGCGTGGACGCCGAGCGCCTCGGCGGCGGGGAGCACGAAGCGGCGAGCGCCGTCGCCGGAGCGCTCCGGCCGCTCGAGCCCGGGGGCCGCCGTGATCGACGATGGCGGGAGGAGCTGCAGGTCCGCCTCGCGAGCGGCGTACTCGGCCCGTCGCTCGGATCTCTTCGCGTCCGGAGCGCTGCGGGTCGCGGCGGGCGCGGCGTACTCCACCCGGCGCTCGTGCGGCGGCGCGTCCGCCGCACCGCGGACCGGGGCGGCGGCGAGGAGGAGGAGCAGGAGGAAGGAGGCCTTCGGCGAGGATCGGCGCGGCGCCATCGAGGGCGCTCCCTGCAAGCGGACGGCCGAGCGGAACGGCCCGTGCAGACGCGCGTGGCGTGCTCCAGGTGTCGGATCTCCGTGCATCGGCCAGGACGCCGCCACGGGGCGTCCGCGACGACCTCGGCGCGTCGCGAGCGAACCCGAGGCAGCGACCCGCGGCGCGAACCAGGCCCGGCGGCCGGGCCGGCGCGGCCGCCTGCGCCGCCGCCGCGCTCGTCGCCTCGAGCGGCTGCGCGGCTCACCTGCCGCGCGCGGACGAGCGGGTCCCGTTCCTGGAGCGGTCGTACGTGTCGCTCACGACCGACCGGCGCCAGGCCTTCGAGGCCGATCCCGCCCTGCACCTCGTGCTCTGGAACGGGCTCGAGGATCCGGGCCTGCAGGAGTCGGGCGGGGTCACGACCTCGCTCTCGATGTCGTTCCTGGGGATGTTCCGGCTCCTGCGCGAGGACTCCACGCCCGTCCGCACGCCCACTTACGAGCCGCGCGCCAAGCTCCAGATCTTCGCGGCCGCCCGACCCGAGGACGCGGGGGCGGCACCCCGGGGCCCGCGCACGCTCGCCGCCCTCGAGCTCTCCGTGGGGCACCGCTCCAACGGGCAGCAAGGCTGCGCCCTCACGGATCACCTCCGCACCGGAAAGGGCGACTTCGACTGCGTTCCGCTGACGGATCCGCCGAGCGAGCGGCTCGACCTCTCCGCGGGGAGCTTCACGACGAACTACCTCGGCGCAGCGGTCGGCGGCCTCCGGCAGCTCGGCGCTGGACGCGGCCGGGCGATCCTCTCCGCCCGCTCCTCGGCGGAGTGGAACGTGCCCTGCGGGCTCGGGGCGTGCATGCCCGCGCAGATGCGCCGCCGGTACGGCGCGGTCGTAGGGCGGGCGTCGGCGGAGCTCGAGCTGCCCGCCCTGTGGCACCTGACGCGGGCGCTGCCGCTCGTCGCCG
The DNA here is from genome assembly GCF_022690745.1 of Anaeromyxobacter sp. SG64. Taxonomy (NCBI): domain Bacteria; kingdom Pseudomonadati; phylum Myxococcota; class Myxococcia; order Myxococcales; family Anaeromyxobacteraceae; genus Anaeromyxobacter; species Anaeromyxobacter sp. SG64. The sequence goes on from NZ_JALCZB010000002.1 coordinate 4,163, forward strand.
CGCACTCGGAGCTCGGCCTCCGCCTGGGCCTCGCCGGCTCGCGCCACCTCGGCACGGTCGCGCGGCCTGCGTTCGGCGATCTGGCGGCCGAGGTGACCTTGCTGGCTCGCGCGCCGCGGAGCCTGGGCCTCGGACTGTTCCTGCGGCGCCAGCAGGGCCGCGACCCGCTCAACATCCGCTTCGAGGAGCGCCTCGACGCGTGGATGGTCGGGTTCGTGGCGGAGCCGGGGGCGCCATGACGACGCGTGTCCGCGAATCCGACAGGGCTGTTCAGGATTCCGGCAGACTGCGCATCGCCCAGGCGGTGCTCACGAGGGCGGAAGCACTTGTCGCCGGCGACCCGCCTCACCACGGCAGCGGCCGCCCGTCCCTGAAGAACCCGCCCGTCGGGCCATCGTCCGGGAGCGTCGCCGCCCAGACGATCCCGCGCGCGCCCTCGGGGATGGGCCTGCCGCCGGCCCCGCCCATGTCGGTCGCCACCCAGCCCGGACAGACCGCGTTCACGAGGATGCCGGTGCCGGCCAGCTCGGCGGCGAGGACGCGCGTCAGCGCGTTGAGGGCGGCCTTGGAGGTGGAGTAGGCGGGGGTGTCCGAGCCCATCGAGGCGAGCGAGCCTGCCTCGCTCGACACGTTCACGATGCGTCCGCGTCCACGCTCGAGCATGAGCGGCAGGAGCGCCTCGGCGAGGCGCCAGGCGCCGAAGAGGTTCGTCTCGAAGGCCTCGCGGACCACCCGCCAGTCGGGGCTCCAGGCGTGGTCTCCGGTGTCGTAGTGGATTCCGGCGTTGTTGACGAGCACGTCGCAGCGCCCGAAGGCGGCGCGGACCTCCGCGGCGAGCCGGGCCGGGGACTCCGGATCGGCGACGTCGAGGATCGCGGGGTGGAGCGCCTTGCGACCTCGCGCCGCCGCCTCGCCCTTCCGCAGCTCGCGCACGCCCATCACGACGTCGAAGCCGCGGTCGGCGAGCTGCAGGCTCACCTCCAGGCCCAGCCCGCGGTTCGCCCCGCTGACGACCGCGACGGGAGCTTCGGCCATTCGCACCTCCCCTGCTCCTCGTCAGCGGCGGCCGCCCACCTCGTCGAGGTGCTCGAGGAGGTCCGCCGGATCCTCGAACACCCGGTACGCGCCGGCGCGCTCGAGCTCTCCCTCGCCGTAGCCGCCGGACAGCAGGCCGATCCCCAGCGCGCGCGCCCGCTGGGCGGCGAGCATGTCCCAGACCGCATCACCCACCACCGACGCCGAGCCGATGGGAACCCCGAGCCGCTGCGCCGCTGCCAGGAAGAGGTCGGGATCGGGCTTCGCGTGCCTGACCTGGTCCCGCGTGACGATCGGCACGCGCTCCGCGTCGACCCCCAGGGAGGCGATCACCGGTCCGGCCGATTCCATCCGGCCGCTCGTCGCGATCGCCCACGGGATCCGCGCCGCGTCGAGCGCCGCGAGCAGCTCGCGCGCCCCGGGCAGCGGGCGAACGTCGGCGAGCCGCCGCCGGTACGCCTCGCCGTGCAGGCGCTGCAGCCGCTCGATGCGCTCGCCGGACAGCTCCACGCCCGTCTCGCGCAGGAGCATGTTCGTGAACAGCCCGCCGCTCATGCCGATCCGGCGGTGGATCCTCCACACGGAGAGCTCGATCCCCTCCGACTCGAGCGCCTCGCGCCAGGCGAGCACGTGCTGGTAGACGCTGTCGACGAGCGTCCCGTCGAGGTCGAAGAGGAAGGACGTCTGCGGATGGAGCATCGTCGTCTCCGTTCCCGTGCACCGGCCTGCGCCGAAGGCGTCGCGCTCACGCGCCGGCGCGCTCGAACATCCTCAGCTCCCAGCGGTCCGCCGCCTCGTCGTGGCGCAGGAGGTAGACCGCTCCGTCGTCGCCCCGGAGCTTGAAGTAGCGGTGGTCGGGGCCGAGCCAGCGGTCGATGATCTCGACCACCTCGACATGCCGACCGCCGAGGTCGAGCCTTCGCGGCGCCTCCTCGCCGCGATACCCCGCATGGCTGTCCACCTTCACGTCCATGTCGCGTCCGCGCTCGCGCAGCGGTCGAGCCCCGCGGCGTGCAGCTCCTTCGCCTTTCCGAGGGGGTGATAGAGGAGCACCGTCCCGCGCCGCCGCCTCTTAGCGGGGCCCCGTCTCCGCGCGGCGGTCGGGCCGCTGGAAAAGATCGGAGGACCCCCGCGTCTCCACTTCCGCGGTTGCACGGCTGGAGAGACCCCGGCCTGGCGCCCGGCCGCGCCTCACGGCGCGGGAAGGGCGAGCAGCTCGTGGTCGACGACCTCGCGAAGGTACCGGCTGCCGACGAACCCGACGACGCGGTCCACCTCGCGACCTCGCTTGAAGAAGATCACGGTGGGCGTGCCCATCACACCGTGACGCGCGGTCGTCCGGCCCGCCTCCGCGGCGTTCAGCTCGGCGACCTTCACGCGCCCCTCGTATGCGCTCGCCAGCTCCATGATGACGGGCTCGAGCCGCTGGCAAGGGCCGCAGCCGGGCGACCAGAAGTCGACCACCACGGGCACGTCGGACCGGAGGACCTCCGCGGCGAAGTTTCCGTCCGTGAGGTGGACCGGCTGCACCTTCGACGCGCTCGGTCCGAAGATCCGCGAGAGCAGTCCCATTCGGTCTCCCTGCCTGTGAAAGCCGCCGGCCCCGTCCCCCGCGCTCGGGCCTACCTCCCCGCTGCGGTGGGACACGACGACGTCGTCGCTTGGGTTCGAGCCCCACGGCGCACCGGCGGTTCGGCCGTCCGAACGGGCGCACGCGAGGTCCGCCGTGTCCTCGAGGGAGACGCGGGCGTCACCGCGTCGATCCGGCCCCCGTCGTTCGACATGGGAGCCGGGGAGGAACGCGCATGTTCAGGAGCACGAAGGCATTCTCGGGGTTCTCGGTGGACGACCTTCAGAAGGCCAGGGAGTTCTACGGGCGGACCCTCGGCCTGGAGGTTCCGCGCCGCAACCCTGGCGCCGCGCACCGAGATGGCGTTGCGCGCTCAACGGCTGCTGGGTGTCGCGGCGGCTGCCGAGGGGAAAATGCGGAGGAGGTCCGCGGCGCTCGACGCTGGCCGGGTCCTTGCTCTCGTACGGCGCCACGAGGGCACGCCGGCCGGCGCCGGCGACTCGCCCACCCCACCCTCCCCTCTCACCGGAGCCCCCATGAGCCAGACCTGGCGCGAGCTGCTGATGACCGACCACGAGACCACCGAGCGCGTCTTCTCGGCGGCCGAGAAGGCCCTCGCGGCGCCGGAGGGCCCGACGCCGGGGCTCGTCGCCAACCTGCGCGAGTACCTCGTCGGCTACGTCGATCGCTGCCACAACCAGAAGGAGGAGCGGACCGTGTTCCCGCTCCTCGAGCGGGCCGGCATGCCGGTCGAGGGAGGCCCGCTCGCCGTGATGCTGGCCGAGCACCGGCAGGCGAAGTCGCTGGTGGAGCGGCTCGACGCCGCCGCCGCCGCGTTCGTGGCGGGCGACCGGGCGCGGCTGGGCGAGCTGCGGGAGGTCTTCGGAGCCTACGCCGCGCTGTGCAAGGACCACTTCTGGAAGGAGAACGACATCCTCTACCCGCTCGCGGCGCGCATGCTGGACGGGGAGACGCAGGCCGGCATCGTCGCGGCCATCGAGGCGGTGGAGGCCGGGCTCGGCCCCGACACGCGCCGGCGCTATCACCGCATGGCCGACGAGATCGTGCGCGCCGTCGAGCTCGAGGACCTCTCGTACGGCCTCGACCGCGACGTCCTCGCCGCGATCCTCAACACGCTGCCGGTCGAGCTGTCGTTCATCGACGAGGAGGACCGGGTCCGCTACTTCAGCCACGAGCGGGGCGAGAAGATCTTCCCGCGCAGCCGCGGCGCCATCGGGACGAACGTCCGCAACTGCCATCCGCAGAAGAGCGTGCACCTCGTGGAGAAGATCCTGGCCGACTTCAAGGCCGGCCGGCGCGAGGTGGCCGAGTTCTGGATCGACATGGGCCCGCGCAAGGTCCACATCCGCTACTGGCCGGTGCGCGACGAGGCGGGCCGCTACCTCGGCTGCCTCGAGACGGTCCAGGACGTGGCCCCGATCCAGCGGCTCACCGGGCAGCGCCGCCTGCTCGAGGAGGCGGCCTGACGCGCGCGGTCCCCGTCGGCCGGGCGCAACCGAGAGGTTGCATCCCGCGGCGCGCGTGGCTACACCTGCAACCTGGAGGTTGCACATGGCCACGACGAGCACGGATCGCATCGAGAAGCAGGTCCTCCTGCGGGCACCCCGCGCGCGGGTCTGGCGAGCGCTCGTCGACCCGCGGGAGTTCGGCAGCTGGTTCGGGGTGAAGCTGGAGACCGGCTTCGCGCCGGGGTCGGTGACGCGCGGGCGGATCACGTACCCCGGCTACGAGCACCTCGTCTTCGAGGCGACCGTGGAGCGGATGGAGCCGGAGCGGCTCCTGTCCTGGCGCTGGCACCCGGCGCCCGTCGACGCGGGGGCGGACTACTCGAAGGAGCCCTCCACGCTCGTGACCTTCACGCTGGAGGAGGCGCCCGAGGGGACCCGGCTCACCGTGGTCGAGTCGGGGTTCGACGAGCTCCCGCTCGCGCGCCGCGCCGAGGCGTTCCGGATGAACGAGGGCGGCTGGGCCGAGCAGATGAAGAACATCGCGCGCCATGTCTCCGGGGCCTAGCGGCGCGGGGCGAGGCGCCGTCCGCGCTGCCGCCGCCCACGCCGCGCCGATGTTCGCGGCGCTCGGCGACGAGACCCGCCTCGCCCTGGTGGCGCGGCTCTGCGCCGCCGGACCGCTCTCCACCGCGCGCCTCGCCGAGGGCGCCGCCATCTCGCGCCAGGCCATCGCGAAGCACCTCGAGGTCCTCGCCGGCGCGGGCCTCGTGCGGCGCGGTGAGGGGGGCCCGGGCCGCGAGCGGCGCTGGGAGATCGAGCCCCGCCGCCTCGACGAGGCGCGCCGCGCGCTCGAGCAGATCTCGCGCCGCTGGGACGAGGCGCTCGAGCGGCTGCGGGCGGCGGTGGAGGAGGAGCCCTGAGACCCTGCGGCCCCTAGCGGGCACCCTCCTTCGAACGCGAGCGGGGCCCGACTGGCTTTCGTGGACACCCGGCGAAAGCCGTGCGACATGGCGGACGTGAGAGATCGGCGCAGCGTGCTGGGCGAGGCCCCGTCGGACGTCGTCCACGTGCCGTCGCGCGGCGCGGAGGCGCGCGCCCGCTCGCGGTCCGCGGCGGCACCTGCCTCGATGCTCCGCGTCGCGGAGGACGCGTCCGACGCTCCCGCAGGCGCCCCTTCGACACGGCGGCGCGCGCATCGCTTCGCCCTGCTCGCCGTCGTCGTGGTGGCGGCGGCGCTGCGGGTGGCGTGGAACGACGTCACGACGTTCTCGCCCGCCGACGAGACGCACTACCTCGAGACCGCGAGGGCGCTCGCCCCGTCCTTGCTCGAGCGGTACCCCGTGCTCGCGTCGGAGTACCTCTCCCAGCCCGGGGCGTGGAAGTTCCCGAGCTTCCTCCGCTGGGGCTGGTACGGGATCGGGGCGACGATCTGCAAGGCCCAGCCTGACTGCTCCCACCGCAGCCTGGCCTGGCTCTCCACGCTGTCGGGGGTGCTCGTCGTCCTGCTCGCCTACGCGGTCGGTCGGGCTCGCCTCGGCGAGCGCGCGGCCCTGCTCGGCGGCGCGTTCGTCGCCGTGTCGCCGCTGCAGCTCGGGCTCGGGCGTCGCGCCCTGCAGGACGAGCTCGTGTGCGCGACGGTCCTTTTGTCCCTCTGGACCGCCCTGCGCGTGCTCGACGTTCCGCGCGAGGCGCGGGCGTGGGGGCGCTACGCGGCGGCCATCGCGGCCGCCTCCCTCGCCTTCGCCGTGAAGGAGACCTTCGTCCTCTACGCCCCCGCGTTCGTCGCGCTGTGGCTGTTCGCGCGCGAGCGGCGCGGCGGGGGCCGCCCGCTCGACGCCGCGCTCCTGCTCGTCCCACCGCTCGTCTACTACGCGGGCTACTGCCTGCTCACGCACTCCGCGACCCAGTTCTTCGAGATGGCGCGCGTCGCCGTCGCGTCGCTCGGCTCCGAGTACGCGCGGCAGTACCAGTCCGGGCCGCCCCACCGGTACCTCCTCGACCTCCTCGTGCTCTCGCCGGTGCCCGTGCTGCTCGCCGTCGGCGCCTGCGCGGTGATCGTGTCGTCGCGCGGCCCCGCGGAGCGCGACGCTCGCCACCTCGCGGCGTTCGCCGCCCTGGCGCTCGCGGCGTTCGCGCTCGTGTCGAAGAGCGTTCGCTTCGTCGCGGCCACGGACGTGCTCGCCTCGCTCCTGGCCGCGTGGTTCGTCGTCTCGCTGGCGGAGCGCACGCGGGCGCCGCTCCGGCGGGTCGCCGCGGTCGTCGCGATCGTCGCCGCCTCGAACCTGTGGATCTTCGACCGGGTCTTCGTGCAGGGGCAGGTCGGCGACCCGACGACCTACGAGATCCTCCGCGCGCTCGACGCGATCCCGCGCTGACGGGCGCGGCGAGCGCGAGGGCGCCTCGCCGGCCGCCGCGTCTCCCGGGCTCAGGCGCGGGGGTCGGGAACGGCGCCGACGAGCTCCGCGTCCGGCCGGAAGAAGCCGTACCGGTGGAGCTCGTGCACCCGGTCCGCGAGGTGCGGCTCCTTCCTCAGGATCGCCCCGAGGCGAGCGGGCGCGGGCCGCGGGGTCGGTGTGAGCGCGTCGCGGACGTAGGCGCGGACGTTCACGAGCCCGAAGATCTCACCCCCCGACGCGGACAGCGCGAGCGCGTCGAGCGAACCCGGCGCGAGGAGCGCGGCCACGCGATCGCGCGAGTAGGTCTGGACCGTGACGAGCGGCAGGCGCAGCACGGGGATGCGCTTCAGGTATCCGAGGAGGAGCTCGGCCCACCAGCTCGCGTGCCCGAGCGTGATCCGCCCCAGCTCGTGGCCGATCATGAACGCGAAGACCTCCCGGCGCGTCGCGAGGTCCTGGACCCCGTCGAAGAGCTTCTCCCCGAGGACGATGGCCCGGGTCCCGCGCCGCAGCGCGAGCGCGTCGGAGAGCCCCACGCTCGGCAGCGCCGAGACGTAGAGCGCCGGCGCGGAGATGCCCAGCATCCGGCACTGCCGCTCCAGGATCGCGTGGAGCTCGGGGAGCTGATCGCTCCCGAGCCTGACCGAGTTCAGGTGGATCATCATCCACCGCCCGAGCCGCAGGAAGCCCAGCGCCGGCACGAGCAGCAGCGCCAGGACGGCGGCCGCTTGCACCCGCCGGACGAGCCGGGCGGCCTGCGGGTGCGCGGAGAGCCACTCCGGCGCGAGGAGGATGGCGGCTACCGCGCCGGCGACGAGGGCGAGGTTCGCGGCCGCGGAGAGGAGGAGGATGCGGCGCTCATGCGGGTGGCGCACCTGCGACAGGTCGATGACCCGGCCCGGCAGGGCGTCCGCACCCACGGCATCGGCTTCGAGCGTCAAGCCACGGCCATCCTCGCCGTCGATCGTCCCGGAACCTCGCGGCCGCGGCAACGCCACTTCGCGTCACCCCCTCGCGGCGGACCCCGAGCAACCGATCTCCTCGCAGGGAGCGGAGGGTGTCCGCCGCCGTCCAGGCGCTCGGGCGAGGGGCGGCCCCTACCACACCTGCACGCGCGCCGCGCGGTCGAGGTAGAGCGCCTGCCCGGGCTCCACGTCGAACGCGGCGTACCACGGGTCGAGGTTGCGCACGGTGAGGGAGCGGTAGCGGCCGGGCGCGTGACCGTCGGTGAGGAGCTGCCGGCGCACCGCCGGCTCGCGCGCCTTCGTCTGCCAGGTCTGCGCGTAACCGACGAAGAACTGCTGCTCGCCGTCGAGCCCACCCACCCGCGGCGTCGCCACGCCGCCGAGGGAGGCGCGCCAGGCGTCGTACGCGGCGGCGAGGCCGGCCAGGTCGGCGATGTTCTCGCTGAGCGTGAGCTTCCCGTTGACGGCGGCGTCGGGGAACGGCCGGTAGGCGTCGTACTGGGTGACGAGCTTCTGCGCCGCCGCCTGGAAGCGGGCGAGGTCGGCCTGGGTCCACCAGTTCTCGAGCTTGCCGCGCGCGTCGAAGAGCGCGCCCTGGTCGTCGAAGCTGTGGCTGATCTCGTGGCCGATGGTCGCGCCGATGGAGGCGTACTTCACGGCGGCCGTCGCGCCGCGGTCGTAGAAGGGCGGCTCCATGAAGCCCGCCGGGAAGTTCAGCGCGTTCCGCACCGGGAGGTTCACCGCGTTGACGGTGTGCGGGAGCATGCACCACTCGCCGCGGTCGGGCGCCTTGCCGAGCTTCGCGAGCTGGCGGCGGTACTCGAACAGCTCCGCGCGCTCCACGTCGCCGAGGAGGTCGCCCTTCACGATCTCCAGGCCGCCGTAGTCGATCCAGCGGTCCGGGTACCCCACCCCGACCTCGAGCACCGCCAGCTTCTCCTTCGCGCGCGCCTTCGTGGCGGGCGCCATCCAGTCGAGCGCGTCGATCCGGCGGGCGAACGCCTCGCGGAGGTTCCGCACCATCCCCTGGATCTCCGCCTTCGCCTCGGGGGGGAAGTAGCGCTGCACGTAGATGCGCCCGACCGCCTCGCCGAGGGCTGCGTCCACGACCCCGAGCCCGCGCTTCCAGCGCGCGCGTTGCTGCGGCGTCCCGTTGAGCGCCGTGCCGTAGAACGCGAACGCCTCGTCCGACAGGGCCCTGGAGAGGAGCGGCGCGGCGCGATCGAGGGCGCGGACGGTGAGGTAGTCCTTCCAGGTCGAGAGCGGCTCGCTCTTCACGAGCGCGGCGAGCCCGGTGAGCGCGGTGGGCTGCCAGGCGATGAACCGCTGCTGCCCGTCGAGCGCGGCCGCGCGGAGGAACGCGCCCCAGTCCATCCCGGGGGCCCGCTGCTCGAGGTCGGCCCGCGTCCACGGGTGGTTGCCCTTCTGCACGTCGCCCGCCTCCTCGCGCGAGCCGTGCGTCTTCGCGAGCCGGGTCTCGAAGGCCAGCACGCGCTCCGCGCGGTTCCCCGGCTCGGACAGGCCGGCGAGCGCGAAGGTCTTCTCGAGGTGCGCGCGGTACTGGGCCCGGAGCGCCGCGAACCGCGGGGACGCGTCGAGGTAGTAGTCGCGGTCCGGGAGCCCCAGGCCCCCCTGTACCAGGTAGACGGCGTTCCGCGCCGGCTCGTCGAGGTCCTGCTCGACGAAGACGCCCAGCGGGCGCGAGGTCGTGAGGTTCGTGCAGTTGAAGATGTCGACGTCGGCGCGCACGGTCGCGCCGAGCTCGGCGGCGAGCGCGCGCGCGTCGGAGAGCGCCGCGATGCGGGCGAGCGTGGGGCGGAGCGGCTCGAGGCCCTTCGCCTCGAGGCCGGCCTCGTCCATGAAGCTCGCGTAGAGATCACCGATCTTGCGCGCGTCCGTGCCGGCGGGCGCGTCGCCGCGCGCCGCCTCCTCGACGATCCCGCGGTTGCGCGCCTCGACCGTCTCGAAGACGCGCAGGAACGCGCCGGTGCTCGCGCGATCGGGAGGGATCTCGGCGGTGCGCATGAACCCACCGTTCGCGTACTCGTAGAAGTCGTCGCCTGGCTTCACCGAAGGGTTCATCGCGGCCAGCTCGACGCCGTGCGGCCCCGCGGCCGGCGTCTGCGCTTGCGGCGGGGAGCCTGAGGCGGAGGGCTTCTTGCCCGCGCAGGCGGCGAGCGCGGCGACGGAAAGGACCAGGGCAGTGCGCAGGATCACGGGCGGCCTCGGGGTTGGCAGGACCGATCCGGCGAGGTTTTCAGCCGGATCGGGGGCGCATTCTGTCACCGACGGGGCGGCCGCGCGAAGGAGCGACCTCGGCGGTCCCTTCCGTGACGACGGAAGACCGGGTCGAGCTCCCGAGCGGACGCGAACGGCGGTCGCCGCTCACCCCTCTTGCTCGAGTCGGTCCCGCCGCAGCGCCTCGCGGACCGCCCTCACCGACTCGTGGGTCGCGTCGTTGCACGTCTGGCACTTGCAGAGCGGGCAACCGTCCACGTGGACCAGCAGGGCGGCGAACATCCATTCGGCCGCGCCGGCGAGCGTCGCGCGGCGAAACTGCAGATGCGCCGAGAGACCAGCTTTCGTTCGCGCCACCATGTGGAGACGATGGCGCTGCGCCGGCCCGAACTGCGAGGAGGCATCGCGCCGCACCGCATTTCGGGGAGCGAACGCTCGACGGACGGCTCGGCGGCTGCATGCGAGCGCGCATCCCCGGCGCGTCGAGGAGCGTGATCGGCTCGCCGCGGGGGTCCCCATGGCCGTTCGGGCGCGCAGCCCCCGCCTCGGGCGAGCCCGGGTCGCCGGCGATCGCGGAGGCGCCCGTTGACAGCGGAGAGCGGGTTTGCTTCATTATTCAAGTTAGTTCTTGAATAGACGCCCGGAAGCGTCGCACCGCGCCCTCCCTGCGGCGCGGCGTCATCGAGGAGAATGCATGAAGCGGAACAACGTGAACCTCGCCGCCGTGGGCGCGCTCGCGGAGCGCGCGAAGGTCGATCGGGGCGCGGCGAAGCTGACGAAGCGGGTCGAGGGGACGTGGAGCTCCCGCGACGGCTCCCCCCAGTTCTCCGCGACCGTCGCGCACGGTGATCGCGCCTCGTTCCTCCAGGCGGACATGGCGGTACCGTTCGGCGGCGCCGGCCTCGCCCCGGATCCCCTGCAGTACATGCTCTTCGGGCTCGCCGCCTGCTACACGGCCACGCTCGTGATGATCGCCTCCCTGGAGGGCGTGGAGCTCCGGGACGTCAAGACGGTCGCGGAGAACGCCGTGGACACGTCCCGGGTCCTGGGCCTCGGCGAGGCTCCGCTGGTCGAGCGCGTGTCCGTGCGCGTCTCGGTGGCCGCCGACGTCGACGACGCGCGGCTCGCCCGCTGGGCGCAGGCCGCGCGTGAGGGCTGCCCGTTCGCCTTCACCGTCGCGCACGCGGTCCCGCTGGAGACCCGCGTCGAGCGCGCGTGACCGTCGCCTCCACCCTCCCGGATCGAAGAGCCATGAGATTCCTGATCATCCTGAACGACCCGCCCTACGGCACCGAGCGCAGCTACAACGGCTTGCGGCTCGCCGGAAACCTCCTGACGAAGCATGAAGACGTCGAGGTGGACGTCTTCCTCATGGGCGACGCGGTCGCCTGCGCCAAGGCCGGGCAGACGACGCCGAACGGCTACTACAACCTGGAGCGGATGCTGAAGCCGGTGCTGCGGCGCGGACGCGTGCTGCTGTGCGGGAGCTGCATGGACGCCCGCGGCTTGAAGGAGCCCGAGGTGGTCGAGGGGGCGAAGCGCAGCTCCCTCGACGAGCTGACCCAGCTCACCGTGGCGGCGGGCAAGGTCCTCGTGTTCTGAGCGTCCCGCGCCGTCGCGCCACGCCACCGCGACCTTGCGGAGCGGCCCCCGCCTCGCGGGGCCGCTCGCCGCTCACCCGGGCGCTCGAGCGCGGCTACACGGGAGGCGGGTCCTGGGCACGATCCCAGTTGCGGTGCCTCGCGACCGCCTGCAGGAAGGCCTTCGTCCCCGCCTCGACCTTGCCGGCCGGCACGACGATCAGCGCCGGATCGCCCGCGTCGAGCGGCAGGCCCGCCTTCTCGAGGAGCTTCTGACCGGCGCCGAGCACGAGGAGGGTCTTGCAGTGGCGGTACTGATCCTTCACGAACTCGACCGCCTGCCCCAGCGCCGCCAGCGCGGCCGCGGAGGCCTCGCCGTCCGGCACCACCACCGCGTCGAACAGGCAGGAGGGCATGGTCTCGAGCGTCGCGTCGGGATCGAGCGCGTCGCCCGTGGCGCTCTCCACCGGCCCGAGCCGGGCCGCCACCACCCGCGGCACCGCGCCCGCCCGCGTGAGCGCGCGGTGCACGGAGAGCGCGCCCTCGCCGTCTACCCCGGGCGCGACCAGGATGGCGACCTTCCGGCCTGCGACGTCGCCACGGCCGGGGCGCGCGAGGAGGGAGAGCGCCGGCGACCTCGTCACCTCGGGCTTGGCGGCCCTCCCCGACGGCGGCAGCGGGTCCGGCACCTCGATCCCGAGGCCGTCCGCCACCGCCCGGGCGAGCGCGTCGCTCACGTTCGCGAGCTGCGCGACCACGCGCTCCCGCACCGCCGGCGTCTGCACCTTCGTGAGCTCGAACCGGAAGGCCCGCACGATGTGCGCCTGCTCCATCTCGGACTGGCTCTCCCAGAACAGCGTGGCCTGCGTGTAGTGGTCGGCGAACTTCTCGGGCTTGCCGCGCACCTTGTCCTCCGGGGTCGGATCGGGGAACGAGGTGAAGCCCGCCGCGGCGCCGACCTGGAACGGGCAGCCGCCGGCGAGCGAGTTGGGCTCGTACGCCACGCGCCCCCGGTGGATCGCCTGCCGGTGCATCCCATCGCGCTGACCGTTGTGCACCTGCGCCACCGGGGCGTTGATGGGGATCTCGTGGAAGTTCGGCCCGCCCAGGCGCGAGATCTGCGTGTCGACGTACGAGTGGATGCGGCCGGCGAGGAGGGGATCGTTCGAGAAGTCGATCCCGGGCACGACGTGCGCCGCGCAGAAGGCGACCTGCTCCGTCTCGGCGAAGAAGTTGTCCGGGTTCCGGTTCAGCACGAGCCGCCCCACCGGGCGCACGGGCACGAGCTCCTCCGGGACGATCTTGGTCGGGTCGAGGACGTCGAACGAGAACCGGGCGGCCTCCTCCTCCGTGAAGAGCTGGACGCCCAGCTGCCACTCGGGGAACTGCCCCGCCTCGATGGACTCCCACAGGTCCCGGCGGTGGTAGTCGGGATCGGCCCCGTTGATCTTCACGCACTCGTCCCAGTCGAGGGAGTGGGTCCCGCGCACCGGGCTCCAGTGGAACTTCACGAACCGTGACTCGCCCGCGGCGTTGACGAACCGGAACGTGTGCACGCCGAAGCCCTGCATCATGGAGTAGCTCCGCGGCAGCGCGCGGTCGCTCATGACCCAGAGGAGCATGTGCGTCGACTCGGGCATGAGCGACACGAAGTCCCAGAACGTGTCGTGCGCGCTCGCCGCCTGCGGCATGCCGTGGTGAGGCTCGGGCTTCACCGCGTGGACGAAGTCCGGGAACTTGATCGCGTCCTGGATGAAGAACACCGGCATGTTGTTGCCGACCAGATCGAAGTTCCCCTCGTCCGTGTAGAACTTCACGGCGAACCCGCGCACGTCGCGGGCGAGGTCCGCCGAGCCGCGCTCCCCCGCGACCGTCGAGAAGCGCACGAAGACCGGGGTGCGCTTGCCCTCCTCCGCCAGGAACGACGCCCGGGTGACCTCGGTGAGGGCCTCGGTGCACTCGAAGAACCCGTGCGCGGCCGAGCCTCGCGCGTGCACGATGCGCTCGGGGATCCGCTCGTGGTCGAAGTGCGTGATCTTCTCGCGGAGGATGAAGTCCTCCATGAGCGTGGGGCCGCGCAGCCCCGCCTTGAGCGAGCTCTGGTCGTCGGCGATCGGAACGCCCTGGTTGGTGGTGAGTCCCCGGTCGGTGGAGTCCACCCGGACGCGGTCGAGCGGCAGGTTGCCTGGATTGACGCCGAGTCTCTCCTGCGGCTTGCCCCGCCCCACCTTGGCGGACGAGACCGCCTCGCTGAGCGTGCTGCCGGTCGCGGCCACGTCCCCCGGCGGCACGTGCGCGCCCTCCGGCGGATTGCGCGCGAGGGCGCCGTGCTCGGCCTTCTTGTTGGCGTTGAACGGCATGGCGGCGGCGAGCGCGTCGGTCGCGGCCAGCTTCGCGGCGAGCGCGTCGTCCGCTCTGGCAGCGGAGGTTCCTCGCCGTGACCCGCTCACCGTGGAGCGGGCGGACGCCTTGGCGGTGGACTTCTTCGGCGGCGGGGACGGCTTCCTCGGCTTGGCGGCCATGCGCGGTACTCCCGGGTGCGGGTCCCGCTCGGCAGCTGGCGCCCGGGGCCGGGGCGGCGACTGCGCGTGCGGTGTCCTCAACTTCGGTCCGCCACCCCCGCGGCGGTAGCGCCGACGCCACCACGGGCGCGCAGTCGCCGCGGCGGTGTGCCGCGGAGCGGCCCCCGCCGCCACCTCGCCCGGCGAGGCACGGAGCGCAGCTTCGCTTTGCACCTCGGGGAGACAGGCTGCGTCGAGGGCGCGAGCCCGCCTTCGAAGGGGTGTTGGCCACGCCCCCGAGATCTGGCCCGCCGCGGCGGCGCCGTCGGAGGTAGCATCGCGGGAGCGTGCGCCCCCACCCGTTCGAACGTGTCTTCGCTCCCCGCGCCATCGCGGTGTTCGGGGCCGACGGCCAGGAGTCGGCCGGCCATCGCATCCTCCGGAACGTGGTCGCGGGCGGGTTCGCGGGGCCGGTCCACGTCATCGGCGAGCCGGCGGAGTGCCCGGCCGGCGTGCGGCGCTGCGCCTCGCTCGCCGAGGTGGAGGGCGAGATCGACCTCGCCATCGTGGCCTCGCCCGCCGCATCGCTTCCCGAGGTGGTGCGCGCGTGCGCGGCGCGCCGCGTCGGCGGGGCCGTGATCGCTCCCCCGGCGTCGGGCGCGACCGGCCGCGCGGCGCTCGACGCGGGCGCGGTCCGCGCGCTCCTCGCGGAGGCCGCGCGAGGCGGTCTGCGGCTCCTCGGGCCGAACAGCGTCGGCCTCATCCGGCCGGCCGCGCGGCTCAACGCGACCCTCACGAACGGGGGCGCGTCTCCCGGGTCCATCGGGCTCGTCTCGCAGTCCGGCGCGATCTGCGCCACCGCGCTCGACTGGGCGGCGGCGCACCGGGTCGGGTTCTCGGCGGTGGTGTCGCTCGGGGACGCGCTCGACGTCGACTTCGGCGAGGTGCTCGAGTACCTCGCGCTCGACCGCGCCACGAAGAGCATCCTCCTCTACCTCGAGACGATCCGCTCCGCGCGCGCGTTCCTGAGCGGCCTGCGCCTCGCCGCGCGCCTCAAGCCCGTCGTGGTGGTGAAGGCGGGTCGCCACGGCGCGGGGGCGGGCAGCGCGTCGTCGGACGACGCCTTCGACGCCGCGCTCGCGCGCGCCGGCGCCGTGCGGGTCGGCTCGATGGACCAGATGTTCGCCGCCGCGCGGCTCCTCGGGACCCCGCGCCCCGTGAGCGGCAACCGGCTCGCCGTCGTCACGAACGCCCGCGGGCCCGGCCTGCTCGCCGCCGATCGCGCCGCCGAGCTCGGCGTGGTCGTCCCGCCGCTCGCCGACGCGACCTGGCGGGAGCTCGACGCGCTCCTGCCGGCGGCGTGCTCCCGCTCGAACCCGCTCGACCTCCTCGACGACGCCGATCCCGCGCGCTACCGGATCGCGGTGGAGCGCTGCCTCGCCGATCCCGACGTCGACGCGGTGCTCGCCATGCTCGCCCCGCTCGCGCGCGCGCAGCCGGCGGGCGCGGCCGACGCGGTCGTCGCGGCGAGCCAGGGCCGCTCGAAGCCGATCGTGGCCTGCTGGATGGGCGAGGAGCTCGTGCGGAGCGCCCACGCGCGCTTCCTCGAGGCGGGCGTCCCGGACTTCTCCTCGCCGGAGGCGGCGGTGGACGGGTTCGCGCTCCTCGCGAGCCACGCGCGCAACCAGCGCCTGCTCCGGCAGGTGCCCGGCCCGCTCGCCCCCGACGCGATCCCGCACCTCGACCGCGCCCGGGAGATCGTGCAGGCGGCGCTCGCGCGCGGGCGCGACCGGCTCACCGGCGCGGAGCTGCGCCGGCTCCTCGCGGCCATCGGCATCCGCGATCGCGACTCCGCCGGGCAGCGGGTGAGCGGGACCGAGCTGTACGTCGGCGTCGCCCGCGACGCGGTCTTCGGGCCGGTGATCCGCTTCGGCCGGGGGGGACCCTCCGGGCTCGCCGGCGAGGCGGTCGTCGCGCTCCCGCCCCTCGACACGGCCATCATCCAGACCCTCGTGCGGACGAGCCGCATCGCCTCCGTGTTCACCGCCGCCGGCGGGATGACCGCGCGGGAGGTCGCCGCGTTCGAGCGCACGCTCTGGGCGGTGTCCGCGATCGTGAGCGAGCTGCCCGAGCTGCGTGAGCTCGAGATCTCGCCCCTCGTCGTGGCGGACGACGACGTCTACGCGTCCGGCGCGCGGACCTCCATCGCGCCCGCCCTCCCGGAGGCGGGGCGGTACGGGCACATGGCGATCCACCCGTACCCGACGGACGTCGGCGCGCGCTGGCAGCTCCCCGGAGGCGTCACGGTCTCGGTGCGGCCCATCCGGCCGGAGGACGCGGAGATGGAGGCGAGCTTCGTGCGCAACCTCTCCGACAACGCGCGCCACTTCCGCTTCATGATCGCGCTGAAGGAGCTCACCCGGGAGATGCTCATCCGGTTCACGCAGATCGACTACGACCGCGAGCTCGCGCTCGTCGCCCTGGTCGAGCGCGAGGGGAAGGAGACGCAGATCGCGGTGGCGCGCTTCATCAAGGCGGACCCCGAGACCGCCCACGTCGCGATCGTGGTCGCCGACGCGTGGCAGGGGAAGGGGATCGGCGCGCGGCTGCTCCGGATGCTCATCGCGGCGGCGCGCGCGCGGGGGATCCTCCGCCTCGAGGGCGAGGTGCTGCACGAGAACACCACCGCGCTCGAGCTGATGGCGCGGGTGGGGTTCTCGATCCGCCGGGACCCCGAGAGCCCCGACCTCTGCCTCATCGAGATGAGCCTGACGGGCGCGTAGCGATCACCTCAGCTTCGCCTGCAGCTCCGGCAGCGCGGGGAAGAGGTCGGCGACGAGGCCGTAGTCCGCGATCTGGAAGATGGGCGCGTCGGGGTCCTTGTTCACCGCCACGATCACCCGCGACCCCTTCATGCCCGCGAGGTGCTGGATCGCGCCGGAGATGCCGGCCGCCACGTAGAGCTCCGGCGCGACCACCTTCCCGGTCTGCCCGACCTGCCAGTCGTTGGGCACCCACCCGGCGTCGACCGCGGCGCGGGTCGCGCCGACCGCGGCGCCGAGCGCGTCCGCGAGCGCCTCGACCGGCCTGAAGTCGCCCTTCGTGCCGCGGCCGCCCGCGACGATCGTGCGCGCCTCCGTCAGCTCGGGCCGCGCGCTCTTCACCTCCACGAAGCCGAGGTGCCGGGTCCGGAGGCTCGCGGCGTCGACCGCGACCGGCGCCCGCCGGAGCTCGCCCTGCCCTTCCCTCGGCGCCGCCGCGAACTCCGTGGGGCGCACCGTGAACACCTTCACGGGCGTCGTGATCTCCACCTCGGCGAGCACGTTCCCCGCCCACATCGGCCGCCGGAACGTGAGGTCGCTCCCCTCTCCGCCGAACCCGACGACCTCCGTCGCCATGCCGGCCTCGAGCCTCGCCGCGACGCGCGGCAGCACGTCCTTCGCGACGGCGGTGGCGGCGGCGCCGACGAGGGTCGACCCGGTCGCCCGCGCGAGGTCGGCCACGACCGGCGCCCACGCCTCCGCGAGGGGGTGCTCGAGCACGGCCGCGTCCGCGACGTGCACCTCGACGCCGTGCGCGGCGAGCTCCGCCGCGGCCGCGTCGATGCCGCTCCCGAGGAGCGCGGCGGCGAGCCTGCCCCCGGTCCGCCTCGCCAGCTCGCGCCCGGCCGAGAGCGCGTGGAGGGACGCCTTCCGGAGGTGTCCCGCGTGCTGCTCCGCCACGATGAGCACGTTCGCCATGTGGTCCCCCTAGACCGCCTTCGCCTCGTCGCGGAGCTTCCGGACGAGCTCGTCCACGTCCGCGACCTTCACGCCGCCCTTGCGGGCGGGCGGCGCCGCGAGCTTCCTCACGGCCACCTTCGGCGTGAGGTCCACGCCGAGCGAGGCGGCCGGGATCTCGCGGATCTCCTTCTTCTTCGCCTTCATGATCCCCGGGAGCGACGCGAACCGCGGCTTGTTGAGCCTGAGGTCCGTCGTGACGACCGCCGGGAGCCGGACCTCCAGCGTCTCGACGCCCCCGTCGACCTCGCGCACGACGGTCACGCGCGTCCCGTCGGCGGACACGGCGAGGCCGGGCAGCCGCTTCTGCTCCGCCTCGCTCTCCAGGCTGTCGTGCTTGGAGGCGAAGGTCGCCTGCCCCAGCCCGAGCCGCTCCGCGAGGTACTGGCCGGCCTGGTTCTGGTCGTCGTCGATGGACTGCTTCCCCAGGATGGCGAGGTCGGGCTTCTCCTGCTCGAACACCTTCGCGAGGAGGGCGGACACGACGACCGGGTCGAGGGGGCCGTCGTGCCGGACGTGGATCCCGCGGTCCGCCCCCATCGCGAGCGCGGCGCGGAGCTCGGTCACCGCCCGCGCCCCGCCGATGGAGACGACGACGACCTCGCCCCCGTGCTGCTCCTCGAGCCGCAGCGCCTCCTCGACGGCGATCTCGTCGAAGGGGTTCAGCTTGTAGTTCACGCCCTCGGTCACGATCCCCGTGCCGTCCGGCTTGACCTGGATCCGTGACTCCGGATCCTCGACGCGCTTCGCGGTGACCAGCAGCTTCAGCGGCATGCCGTCCCTCCCTCGCTCCTTTCGACTCTACGCAGCCGCGGACGGCGGGCGCGATGCCCGGCGCGCCGCGCCGGCTGGCGGTTTTTGCCAGTCGGCGCAGGGGCGCTGTACCATCGGGGCCCCCGAACCGGCCCGAGAGCGATGCAAAAGCACACCGTCTCGATGCACTTCGTCGGCGCCGCCGTCGCCGGGCTCTCCGGCGACGCGCGCGCGCGGGTCCTCGCGTCCGCCGGCATCCCCGCCGACCTCCTCGCGACGCCCCATGCGCGGGTGCCGGCCGAGTCCTTCTCCGCCCTCTGGCTCGCCGTGAACCGCGAGCTCGACGACGAGTTCTTCGGCCTCGATCGCCGGCGGATGAAGTGCGGCAGCTTCGCCCTGCTGTGCCACGCGGTCCTGCACGCCGGGACGCTCGAGCGGGCGCTGCGGCGGATGCTGAGAGGGTTCGCGGTGTTCCTGGACGACGTCCGCGCCGAGCTGCGCGTCGAGGGGCGGGACGCGGTCGTCGTCGTGACGAACGGCATCGCGGACGCCTCCGCCCGCCGCTTCGCGGACGAGACGTTCCTCATCATGGTCCACGGGCTGATGTGCTGGCTCGCGGGACGGCGCATCCCGCTCACGACGGCGGAGTTCGCGCACCCGCGTCCCCCCTACGCCCAGGAGTACACGGTCATGTACTCGCAGCGGCTGCGGTTCGACGCGGAGCGCACGGCCATCCGGTTCGATGCGCAGCTCCTCGCGCTGCCGATCCGTCAGACCGCGAGCAGCCTGAAGACCTTCCTGCGCACGGCGCCGCAGTCGGTGTTCCTCAAGTACACGAACGAGGAGAGCTGGACGGCGCGCCTGCGCCGCCGGCTCCGCCGGAGCATCGGCCAGCTGGAGTGGCCCCGGCTCGAGGACGTCGCGCGCGAGTTCCACGTCGCGCCGACGACCCTCCGCCGCCGGCTCGACGCGGAGGGGACGAGCTACCAGGGCATCAAGGACGAGCTGCGGCGGGACGCGGCCGTCCATCACCTGTGCGGCACCCGCCTGAGCGTCGCCGAGATCGCCGCCACGCTCGGCTTCCAGGAGACGAGCGCGTTCCACCGCGCGTTCAAGCGCTGGAGCGGGGTGCAGCCGGGCGAGTACCGCCGGCGCCAGGCCGAGCTCGCGCCGCGCTCCGACGACGCGCCGTCCGCGCCCGCCTCTGCCCGCGGCTGAGTCCGGGCCCGCCCGCGCTCAGGCGCGCCGCCGCCCCCCCCGGTGCAACATCCGCTCGGGCCGAGCCCTGCCGCGGCGCACGCTGCCTGCGGCGGGCTCGGCCCGAGCGAGCGACGGCCGTCAGAACTGGTCGTCCGGGAGGGCGAGCACCGCGTCGGCGTCGGCGACGACGGTCCGCGCGAGCCCACCGCCGCGCACGAGCACGTGGTCGGCGTAGAAGCGGGCCGTCGAGATCTTGGCACGGAGGAAGCCGGCCTCGCCGGTGCCCGCCTCGAGGTGCCGGTGCGCCGCGAGGGCGGCGCGGGCCATCTGCCAGCCGCCCGCGACGGTGCCGAAGAGCTCGAGGAACGGCACGGCGCCGGCGGCGGCGCGGCGCACGTCGGGTCCGAACGTGGCGACCACGAACTGCACCGCCTGCTCCAGGGCGGTGACGCCGTCGCGCAGCCGCGCCGCGATCGCGGAGAGCGTCTCGCTCTTCTCCTGCTCGAGCCGCGTCACGACCTCGCGCATCTCGGCCATCACCCGGCGGATCGTCTCTCCGCCGTCGCGCGCGACCTTCCGGCCGACGAGGTCGATGGCCTGGATGCCGTTCGTGCCCTCGTAGATCGAGGTGATCCGGGAGTCGCGGAAGAGCTGCGCCGCCCCGGTCTCCTCGATGAAGCCCATGCCGCCGTGGACCTGGATCCCGAGCGACGCGATGTCGATCGCGTTGTCGGTGCTCCAGGCCTTCACGATCGGGATCATGAGCTCGACGAACGCCTGGCTGCGCGCGCGCTGCTCCGCCTCGGGGTGGCAGCGCGCCGTGTCCATCGCCGCCGCCGTGACGCAAGCGACGGCGCGCATGGCCTCGGTCCGCGACTTCATGAGCAGGAGCATCCGGCGGACGTCCGGGTGGCGGAGGATCGCCACCTTCTCCTTGCTCCGCGTGCCGAGCTCCGTCCCCTGGAGGCGCTCCCGCGCGCAGGCGAGCGCGAGCTGGTAGGCGCGCTCCGCGATGCCGACGCCCTCCAGGCCCACCGAGAACCGGGCCGCGTTCATGGTGATGAACATGTACTCGAGGCCGCGGTTCTCCTCGCCGACGAGCCACCCGACCGCGCCGTCCTTGTCGCCGAAGGCGAGGACGGCGGTGGGGCTCGCGTGGATGCCGAGCTTGTGCTCGAGCGACACGCAGCGGACGTCGTTCCTCGCGCCGAGGCTGCCGTCGGCGTTCACGAGGAACTTCGGCACCACGAACAGCGAGATGCCCTTGACGCCCTCGGGGGCGTCGGGCGTCCGGGCGAGGACCAGGTGGACGATGTTCTCGGCGAGATCGTGCTCGCCGTAGGTGATGAAGATCTTCTGCCCCTCGAGGCGGTAGCTGCCGTCCGGCTGCCGCACGGCGCGGGTGCGCACCGCCGAGAGATCGGAGCCCGCCTGCGGCTCGGTGAGCACCATCGTGCCGGCCCACTCGCCCGAGGTGAGCTTCGGCAGGTACCGACCCTTCAGCTCCTCGGAGCCCTTCAGCTCGAGCGCCTCGATCGCGCCGCGCGTGAGCATCGGGCAGAGCGCGAACGAGAGGTTCGCCGCGTTCCACATCTCCTCGACGAGCGCGGAGACGAGGCGCGGGACCCCCTGGCCTCCGTACTCGGGGCTGCAGGAGAGGGCGTTCCAGCCCCCCTCCACGAAGCTGCGGTACGCGCCTCGCCAGCCGGTGGCCGTGACGACCTCGCCGTCGGCGACGACCCGCGCCCCCTCGCGGTCGCCCACGACGTTGAGGGGCGAGAGGACCCCGGCGGCGAACTTCCCGGCCTCGGCGAGGATCGCCTCCGCGAGCTCGAGGTTCACCTCGCCGCAGCCCGGCAGGCGGGCGACCTCGTCGATCGGGGCGAGCTCACGCAGGACGAACTGCATGTCGCGGAGGGGTGCGGTGTATTCCTTCATGGCTGACCTCCAATCACATGTTGCGCCGGTACTGCCCGCCGACCTCGAAGAGCGCGGCCGTGATCTGACCGAGCGAGCACACGCGGACCGCGTCCATCAGGACCTCGAAGACGTTGCGGCCCTCGAGGACCGCCTGCCTGAGGCGGCGCAGCGCGAGCGGCGCCTCGTCCGCGTGGCGCGCGTGGAAGTCCCGGAGCCGGTCGAGCTGGGAGCGCTTCTCCTCCTCCGTCGAGCGCGCCAGCTCGATGTGGTCGGAGACCGGGTCGCCGTGCGGGTTGCGGAAGGTGTTCACGCCGACGATGGGGTACTCGCCGGTGTGCTTGAGCATCTCGTAGTGCATGCTCTCCTCCTGGATCCGGCTGCGCTGGTAGCCGGTCTCCATCGCGCCGAGCACGCCCCCGCGGTCCGCGAGGCGCTCGAACTCGGCGAGCACGGCCTCCTCCACGAGCTCCGTCAGCTCGTCGATCACGAACGCACCCTGGTTCGGGTTCTCGTTCTTCGCGAGCCCCCACTCCCGGTTGATGATGAGCTGGATCGCCATCGCCCGGCGGACGCTCTCCTCCGTCGGCGTGGTGATCGCCTCGTCGTAGGCGTTCGTGTGGAGCGAGTTGCAGTTGTCGTAGATCGCCACGAGCGCCTGGAGCGTCGTGCGGATGTCGTTGAAGGCGATCTCCTGCGCGTGCAACGACCGGCCCGAGGTCTGGATGTGGTACTTCAGCTTCTGGCTGCGCTCGTTCGCGCCGTACCGGTCGCGCATCGCCACCGCCCAGATGCGGCGCGCCACGCGGCCGAGCACCGTGTACTCCGGGTCCATGCCGTTGCTGAAGAAGAAGCTCAGGTTCGGCGCGAACTCGTCGATGTGCATGCCGCGCGCGAGGTAGGCCTCGACGAACGTGAAGCCGTTCGCGAGCGTGAACGCGAGCTGGCTTATCGGGTTCGCCCCCGCCTCCGCGATGTGGTAGCCGCTGATGCTCACCGAGTAGAAGTTGCGCACCTTGTGGCGCACGAAGTACTCGGCGATGTCGCCCATCACCTTCAGGCTGAACTCGGTGGAGAAGATGCAGGTGTTCTGGCCCTGATCCTCCTTGAGGATGTCGGCCTGGACCGTGCCGCGCACGCTCGAGAGCGCGCGGGCGCGGAGCGCCGCCGCCTCGGCCACCGTCGGCTCCCGCCCGTGCTCGGCGGCGAACCGCTCGACCTGCTGGTCGATGGCGGCGTTCATGAACATCGCCAGGATCGCCGGCGCCGGGCCGTTGATCGTCATGCTGACGGACGTCGCGGGGTCGCAGAGGTCGAACCCGGAGTACAGCACCTTCAGGTCGTCGAGCGTCGCGATCGAGACGCCGGAGTTCCCGATCTTCCCGTAGATGTCGGGGCGCGGGTCCGGGTCGCAGCCGTACAGCGTCACCGAGTCGAAGGCGGTGGACAGCCGCTTCGCGGGCATGTCCTGGGAGACGAGCTTGAAGCGCCGGTTGGTCCGGAACGCGTCCCCCTCCCCCGCGAACATGCGGGTCGGATCCTCGTTCTCGCGCTTGAACGGGAACGTGCCCGCCGTGTAGGGGAAGGCGCCCGGCACGTTCTCCAGCATTAGCCAGGCGAGCCGGTCGCCGTCGTCCTCGAACCGGGGCAGGACGACCTTGCGGATCTTCGTCCCGGACAGGGAGGTGTGGACGATCCGGGTCCGCACCTCGCGGTCGCGGACCTTCACGACGTACTCGTCGCCCGCGTACGCCTTCACGAGCTCGGGCCAGCACGCGAGCAGCTTCTTCGCCCCGGGATCGAGGCGGGCCTCGCGCGCCTGCGCGAGCGGCTCGAGCGCCTCGGCGGGCGCCGGGTGGTCCGGATCGGCCGCGCGCACCATGCGCTGCGCCGCGCGGAGTTGCTGCGCCTCCCGCGCGAGCGCCGCCTGCTCGCGCGCGCGGCGCTTGTAGCCGCGGACGCCGTCCGCGATCTCGGCGAGGTAGCGCACCCGCCCGCTGGGCACGAGCGGGATCTGGTGCGTGCTGTGGCGCGTCTGGACCTCGGGCAGCCGGCCCTCGCGGAGCGGAAGGCCCAGCTCGCGCAGGCGCGGGCGGAGCGCCTGGTACAGCGCCGTGACGCCGTCGTCGTTGAAGCGGCTCGCGATGGTGCCGAAGACCGGCATCTCGTCGAGCGGGCGATCGAACGCGCCGCGGTTCCGCTGCACCTGCTTCGAGACGTCGCGCAGGGCGTCCGCCGCGCCCCGGCGGTCGAACTTGTTGATGGCGACGAGCTCGGCGAAGTCGAGCATGTCGATCTTCTCGAGCTGGCTCGCCGCGCCGAACTCCGGGGTCATGACGTAGAGCGGCACGTCGACGAGCGGCGCGATCGCGGCGTCGCCCTGGCCGATGCCGGGGGTCTCGACGATCACGAGGTCGAACCCGGCGACCTTCGCGGCGGCGACCACGTCCGGCAGCCCCCGGCTCACCTCGCTGCCCGTGTCCCGGGTGGCGAGGCTCCGGAAGTAGACGCGCGGGCCGTGCGTCCACGGGCCGATGGCGTTCATGCGGATGCGGTCGCCGAGCAGCGCGCCGCCGCTCTTCCGCCGCGACGGGTCGATGCTGACGACGGCGATGCGCAGCGCGTCGTCCTGGTCGAGGCGCAGCCGCCGGATGAGCTCGTCCGTGAGGCTCGACTTCCCCGCGCCGCCCGTCCCGGTGACACCGACCACCGGCACGCGGCGGGTGCGCGACTGGGCGTGGAGCGCCATGACGAGCTTCGGGTCCGCGTCGCCGTTCTCGAGGGCGGTGACGAGCCGCGCGAGGGCCCGCCAGGCGGCGTCGGAGTGGCCGGTGACGGCGTCGAGCGTCCTCGGGGCGAGCGGCGACGGGCCCGTGTCGCAGCGCTTCACGATCTCGCCGATCATCCCGGGCAGCCCCATGCGCTGGCCGTCCTCGGGGCTGTAGATGCGCCCGACGCCGTACGCGTGCAGCTCCCGGATCTCGGCGGGCACGATGACGCCGCCGCCGCCGCCGAACACCTGGATGTCCTCCCCGCCGCGCTGCCGCAGCGAGTCCACCACGTACTTGAAGAACTCGAGGTGGCCGCCCTGGTACGAGCTGATGGCGATCCCCTGGGCGTCCTCCTGCAGCGCCGCCGTGACGATCTCGTCGACCGAGCGGTTGTGGCCGAGGTGGATGACCTCGGCCCCCCGGTCCATGAGGATCCGCCGCACGATGTTGATGGCGGCGTCGTGGCCGTCGAACAGCGCCGCGGCGGTGACGATGCGGACCTTGTGCTTCGGCCGATCCTCGGTGACGGGCGTGAGCTCGCCGGTCGCGATGGTCACGGGTTCGCCTTCAGCTCGGGGAAGTCTTCCTCGAAGAACTCGCGCTCGCCGCGAGCGTCGGGCGACTCGTGCCGCTGCTTCTCGAGGCGGGAGAGCTCGGTGCGGCGGATCTTGCCGGAGATGGTCTTCGGGAGGTCCGCGATCTCGAGCCGGCGGACGCGCTTGTAGGGGGCGAGCACCTTGCGGATGTGCTGGAAGATCGAGAGCGCCAGCTCCCGGCTCGGCTCGTAGCCGTCCCTCAGCACGACGAACGCCTTCGGGACGGAGAGGCGGCGCGGGTCGGGGCTCGGCACGACCGCCGCCTCGGCCACGGCCTCGTGCTCGATGAGCGCGCTCTCGAGCTCGAAGGGGCTGATGCGGTAGTCGGACGACTTGAACACGTCGTCCATCCGGCCGACGTAGGTGTAGTAGCCCTCGTCGTCCACCGAGGCGACGTCGCCGCAGTGGTAGTGGCCGTTGCGCAGCAGGTGCGCGGTCTTCGCGGGGTCGTCCTTGTAGCCCGTCATGAGCCCGACCGGGCGCTCCTCCAGCGAGAGGCAGATCTCGCCCTCGCGCGCGGGCTGCTCCCCGTCGCCGAGCAGCGCGACCCGGTAGCCCGGCAGCGGCCGGCCCATCGACCCGGGCTTCACCTTCTGTCCGGGTGAGTTGCCGATCTGGCAGGTGGTCTCGGTCTGGCCGTAGCCGTCGCGGATGACGATCCCCCAGGCCTTCTTGACCTGCTCGATCACCTCGGGGTTGAGCGGCTCGCCCGCGCCGACGAGCTCGCGGAGCTTCACCGGGTGGCTCGCGAGGTCCTCCTGGATCAGCATCCGCCACACGGTCGGCGGGGCGCACAGGGAGGTGACCCCGCAGCGCGTGACGACGTCGAGCATCGCCTTCGCGTTGAACCGCGCGTAGTTGTAGATGAACACCGTGGCGCCCGCGTTCCACGGCGCGAAGAGGTTGCTCCAGGCGTGCTTCGCCCAGCCCGGCGAGCTGACGTTGTAGTGCACGTCGCCCGGCATCAGGCCGATCCAGTACATGGTCGAGAGGTGACCGACCGGATAGCTCGTGTGCGTGTGGAGCACGAGCTTCGGCTTCGCGGTCGTGCCGGAGGTGAAGTAGAGGAGCAGCGGCTCGTCCGCCGCCGTGGGGCCGTCCGGCGTGAACTGCGCCAGGGCGCCGCCCGCCCTCTCGTAGCTCGTCCAGCCGGAGCGCTCGCGCCCCACGACGATGCGCGAGTAGTCGCCGGGCAGCGCGTCGAACTTCGACGTGTCCGCCTCGCCGACGATCACGTGGCGCACCTTGCCGCGCTCGAAGCGGTCCTTCAGGTCGTCGGTGGTGAGGAGCGTCGTGGCGGGGATGATCACCGCGCCGAGCTTCATGCAGGCGAGCATGACCTCCCAGAGCGGCACGACGTTCCCGAGCATCATGAGGACCGCGTCGCCCCGGCGGACGCCCATCGCGCGGAGGAAGTTCGCGACCTGACCCGAGCGCCGGGAGAGCTCGGCGAAGGAGAGCTTCACCTCCTTGCCGCCCTCGTCGACGATCCACAGCGCCGGGCGGTCGTTCCCCTTCGCCAGCTCGTCGAAATAGTCGAGCGCCCAGTTGAACTGAACGAGCTTCGGCCACCGGAACTCCCGGTAGGCCTGCTCGTAGTCGGTCCGGTGGGCGAGGAGGAAGTCTCGCGCTTCGAGGAAGGGCCGTGACGGGCTCATCATGGACGCACCTCGGTAGATCGGGTGTGGACGCGCCCGTGACTGTACGCGCGGGCCACGCCGGGCGACGATGCCCGAGCCGGCCGTGTCACCTGGCAGTTTTTGCCACACCCCGCCTGCGGCGCCGGTCCATCGCGGGGCGGAGCCGCCGCCCCCCCAGGCCCGACCGAGAGCGAGCGAGCGCGTCAGGGGGACGGCCCCGTCCGCCCGAGCGCTCAGGCGGCTCGGGCCGGGAACGTCCGGGGTTCAGCGTCGCGCGAACGCGCGCGCGGCGTGCGGGTCGCGCCACTTGCGAAACCCGCAATGGAGGCACGCGTCCGAGAACGGGTTCGCCACCCAGATCGTCCAGTGGAAGTGGCATCCGCAGAAAGGGCAGCGGAACGAGGCGAACCTTATCGCCGCGCCGGCGGAGGCCGTGATCCAGGCGGCGAGGAGGACGTGCCCCGGCGTGGCGCTGCCGGAGAGCTCCGGCAACAGCCTCGTCGCCCATCCCAGCACCGGCGCGAAACCCACGATCGCGGCGGCGAGCACCCGGCGGCGCGCCCGGTAGTCCCGCCACACGGGCGACAAGCTCGAGCTCATTCGCCGGCGAGGATACCCCAGGACCCTCCGGGCCCCGAAAGGGACCGGTCGGCGCCTCGCTTGCGCGTGCCGGGCCGCGCGGCCTGGAGGACAGGGCGCCTCGCCGGCGCGGGGCGCCCTTTGCCCGAGCTCACCCCGCCGGCGACGGCCTCACAGCACGCGATCGATCGTGACGACGTCCACGAGGCCGAGCACCTGGTAGAGCGCGGGGATGATCCGCTCCGGAGGGTGGCGGCGCCGGAGCTCGGCCACCTTCTCCGTGCCGGCCCGGTACGCCGGCAGGTACATGCGCCCGTTGAGCGGGTGGCGACCCCAGGCGCCGGAGAGCTTTCCGGCGCGCTCCTCGGAGCACAGGTACTCGCCCCGGAGCACCCGGGCGACCTCGTCCTGCGGACGGCCCTCCTCCCAGGTGAGCCAGGACGACTGGTTCTTGGCGTCGTCCTGGAGGAGCGCGAGGAGCGTGCCGATCCGCAGATCGCGGTCGGGCAGCTCCGCGACCTCCTTGACGCCGAACGCCATCAGGACGGCGTTGTTGGCGAGCCCCTCGGACAGCGCGGCGCCCCGCGTGTTCATCGTCAGCACGGTGCCCTCGAAGCCGAGCTTCCCCTGGACGTAGAGGGCCTGGGCGAGCGCGAAGTTCGTCACGTGGCCGGGGACCACCTCGTGCGAGACGAGGTCCAGGAACTCCGGGACCGAGATCTCGAGCGCGGCGTTGATCTCGTAGGTCGCCTCGTAGAGCGGCGCGCCTCGCGCGTCGCGCGCCCTTCCGACGTAGTTCATCGAGCCCGAGAACCAGGCGTTCTCGATGGGCAGGAACTCGATGTTCGCGCGCGGCACGGCGTGGAGCGAGGGCGGGAGGTACGGCACCACGTGCCGGCGGGTGCCCTCCTCGAGCTCTGCGATGAAGCCGTCGGCGAGGAGCTTGATTGCCTTGCGGGGGACGAGCCGCTCGGCACGCCAGGAGTCGACGGCCGCGAGGAGCGGCTCCGGCCGGGCGGCCACGCCGAGCAGCTCCGCGAGGAGCTGCCGCTTCGTCTCCGGCCGCGACGGCTCGGGAGGCTTCCCGGTGGAGGCGACCACGCACCGCTCGTAGGGCACCTTCGGCCCGCGCCCGCGCAGCTCCTCCACGAGCTCCCACATCACGCGGAGCGACTCGGCCTGCCCCGCGAGGAAGGCGCCGCGCAGGCCGCCCAGGGCGCGGGCGTCGGCGGCCAGCGCGTCGATCGCGCCCGGCACGTCCACCGCCGCGAGGTAGGCGTCGAGGGCGGCCGCGTCCGGCGCCGGCGCGGCGACGCCGCCCGTCTCCCGCAGCCGCGCCGCGGCCGCGTGCGTGTACGCCTGCGGGAGCGGCTCGTCGGAGAACCAGGAGTCCGCGATGTAGCGGCCAGTGCCGGAGGGGCTCATCACGTCGCCTCCCCACAGCGTGTCGATCCCCAGGATGGCGGTGGCGACGGTCCTCGCCAGCTTGGCCTCGTCCGGCATGAGCGGTCTCCTCGTGAGCGGCGGACCATAGCACCGGCGCTCGCCGGGGAGACGTCCCTCGAGGAGGACCTCGTCGTCGCCATGGAGGCGCACGAGCGCCTCCCGTTGGGATCACCTCGACGTCGTCCCCGACCTCGCCTCGAGCGCCGCGGCGACGTCCCGGGAGAGCGTTCCGATCGTCCGGCTCAGCGCCGCGACCGTCGCCGCGACCTCCGCTCCGGCGCCGCGCTCGCGCGCGGTCGTCACTCCTTGGCTCGCGACCGCGCCACCCCGGCGCACGACCCACCGCGCCTCGAGGACGGCGGTGCCGTCCGGCTCGCCGTCGAACCGCAGCACGTCCACGGAGACCGACCACTCCGGCGCGGCGCTCACGGCCCACGGCCACCCGAGCACCTCGCTGGCCGGGACGGCCACCCGCAGGTCCTCGGCGAGCACGCGCGTGAAGAGGACGTCGAGCGGCGCGGCCCAGCGATCGACGCTCGCCACCTCCACGCGCGCGGGACCGGCGCGCGTCACGAGCTCCGGCCGGTCGAGGTAGGCGGGGAGGCGCACCGGCCCGACGCCGAGCACGGGCAGCGCGGGGCGGCTCGCGGAAGGTGAGGTCGCCTCGGCCTCGAGGAGGTAGTAGCGGGTCCGCTCGGGTCGCGGGCCGAGCGAGAGGCACGCCGCGAGCAGCGCGAGCGGCGCCACGAGCGCGTTCGCGCGGCTCATCGCCCGTCCTCCGCGCGGCCGCGGAGGAGCGCGCTCGGATCGCGATCGAGCCGCTCCGCGAGGTTGCGCAGCGACCGGCTCGTGCTCTGGAGCTCGGCGAGCGTGCGCGTGAGCTGCCAGGCGAGCGGCGAGGCGGGGTCGAGGAGCTCGTCCACGTGCCGGACCGCGGACTCCGCGTGCTCGAGCGTCGTGCGGAGCTGGACCACCGCGGCGCGCGTGTCCGCGGCGAGCGGCGTCACGGACGCGTCGACGGCGCGGGCCGCGCTCCCCACCGAGGCGATCGCGGCGTCCGCCGCACGCAGCGTGCCCGGCAGCCGGGCGACGGCGGCGTCCACGCCGCCGGCGGTCCGCTCGAACGAGCGCGCGGCGGCGCGAAGATCGGCGACGAGGCCGTCGAGATCGAGGGACTGGAGCTTGGTGAGGAGCTTCGAGGCGTCCGCCTGGAGCGCGGCCAGGCCGGGCTCCGAGTAGACCGGGATCTCCGGGTACGGGAGCCGGAGCGGTGACGGCTTCGCGGGCGGCGCGTCGGGCAGGATGTCGAGGGTGACGTAGCGACGGTTCGAGAGGTAGCTCTCGAGCGCGAGCCGCGCGCGGAGGCCGTGGTCGACGAGGGTGCGCACCGCCCGCGGGTCCGAGAGGTCGATCTCCCCGCCCATCTCGCGGATCCTCGTCTGGTTGAGCTCGATCACGACCGGCATGCGCAGCTCCCGCAGCGGCTCGGTGGCGGAGCCCATCGAGAGGTGGATGCTCGTGACGCGCCCCACCGGGACGCCCCGGAACTTCACCGGCGCGTCCACCTCCAGCCCGGCGAGGTCCTCGGAGAAGACCACCACGAACCGGACCCGGGCCTGCAGGATGCGGCCGGCGCCGAGGTAGACCGCCGCGACGACCCCGAGCGCGACGGCGGCGATGACGAACGCGCCGACCAACTTCGGATCCAACCTCCGCGGCATGAGACCTCCTTCACGGACTGGCCACGCTCCCGGCGAAGAACGCGCGGACCGGCGCCGGCCCCTGCGCGCGCAGCTCGGAAGGAGGTCCTTCCGCGATCGCGCGCCGGGCCTCGCCGTCGAGGAACAGCGCCCGCGTCCCGACCCCCAGGATCGTCGCGACGTCATGGGTGACGATGACCGCGGTCGTGCCGAGCGCGTCGCGAAGCTGCAGGATGAGCGCGTCGAGCCGGCGCGCGGTGGGCGGGTCGAGGCTCGCCGAGGGCTCGTCGATGAGCAGGATCTCGGGGTCGAGCGAGATGGCGCGGGCCAGGCCGGCGCGCTTCTGCATCCCTCCCGACAGCTCCCACGGGTAGTAGTCCTCGAAGCCGCGCAGGCCGACGAGCGAGAGCTTGAGCCGCACGACGGCGCGGATGGCCGCGGCGCGGAGCGAGGTGAACTGCTCGAGCGGCAGCGCGACGTTCTCGGCGAGCGTCATGGACGTCCAGAGCGCGCTCCCCTGGAACAGGACGCCGACGCGCCGGAGCATGCGCTCCCGCACCTCCGGGGGCGCGCTCGTGAAGCTCTCGCCGCCGTAGCGGACCTCGCCGCCGGCGGGCTCCTGGAGGCCGAGGAGGTGGCGGAGCAGCGTGGTCTTCCCGCAGCCGCTCGCGCCCATCACCACGAAGATCTCGCCGCGCCGCACCGTGAAGCCGAGATCGCGGATGACCACGCGGTCCCCGAACCCCATCGTGAGCTCGTGTACGCTGATGACCTCGTCGCCCACGATCACCACCCGAGCAGGAAGAACACGTACTGGTAGACGCCGCAGGCGGCGATGATCGAGACGACGCCCGTCACGACCGCCTCCGTCGCCGCGTCGCCGACGCGGGCCGCGCTGCGCTCCGCTTGCATGCCCCGGAGCGTGGCCGTGAGCGCGATGAGGAGCCCGTACGTCGCGCCCTTGACGAGCCCGCCCAGGAGATCCCCCGCCGTGACGGCGAGCGCCGTCTGCCGCACGTAGCCGGCGAAGGGCTGGTGCAGCATCGTCGTGGCCACCACGGCGCCTCCGAGGATGCCGGTCGCGTCCGCGAAGAGCGTCAGGAGCGGCGTCATCGCCGTGAGGGCGAGGACGCGGGGGACGACCAGGAACTCGGTCGGCGAGATGCCGAACGTCCGCAGCGCGTCCACCTCCTGCGTCACCTTCATCGTGGCGATCTGCGCGGCGAACGCGCCGCCGCTCCGCCCCGACAGCGTCACGCCGGTGATGAGGGCGGCCATGTCGCGGACGACGGCGATCCCGACGATGTCGGCGACGTAGGTCTCCGCGCCGAAGAACCGGAGCTGCGTGATCCCGACGAAGGCGAGGATGATCCCCACGAGGAAGTTCACGAGCGCGACGATGGGGAGCGCCTCGGCGCCGGATTGCTGGACGACGAGCCACAGGTCCTGGGAGCGGTAGCGGGCGCGCCCGCCCGCGAACCTCCCGAGCGCGAGCGCGGTGTCGCCGACGAAGGCGACCGCGTCGAGCAGCTTCACGTGCCGCTTCAGGGCCCGCACCCCCACGCCCTCGATCCCGCCGGGCCCCGGCGCCGCCCGCTCGGCGGGGGCGGCGGACTCCTGCGCGATCCCGAGGAGCCGGCCGACCTCGGGCGGGAGCCCGCTGGTGTCCACCGGCGTGCCGCGGGCGCGGCAGCCCTCGAGCACGGCGCCGACGAACACCACGAGGGCGCTGTCCCACGCGGCGAGCCCCTGCCCATCGATCGTGACGCTCGGTGCGGGCGCGCGGTCCAGCTCGCGCCCCACGTCCTCCGCGCGCGGCAGGCCCTCCGCGATATGCCAGGGCCCGGCGAGGCGAACGCGCAGCGATCCGTCGACGGCCCGGCCCAGCTCGACCGTCGCACGCGCCTTCGCCGCCGGGCCGCGCCCCGCGATCCGGCGGAGGAGCGCAAGGCCGGCTGGCCGGGCTGGGTCGTGTTCGCGAATCGCGAACCTCCGCCCGCATCGTAGCGCCGCTCCTCACCCACCGTCCGGACCCGGGCGGGCGGCTCCGAACGGCCGCGACCGCGTGACGCCCCGAGCACCGATGCGCGACGCCGCGCACCGTGCGGCGACGTGCCGGGGCCACGAGCGCGCCGGTTCTCGGTCGACGCCCCCGAGCGAGCGCCGCTCCTCACGTGTGCGAGAGCGCGTCCGGGATCCGGGCCCGCGCGGCCCGGCGCGCGGGCAGGACCGCGGCGGCAGCGGCCACGGTCGAGAGGAAGACGGCCGCGGCGGACCAGGTGCGCGGGAGGTACCGGACCCCCAGCGCGATGGGCTGGGCGAGCAGGCCAGCGTTGTAGGTGATCCCCGCGGCGTTCGTCGCGGCGGCGAGCGCCAGCGTCGCGACGAGGCCGATGGCCGAGGCCACGATGGCGAGGAGGGCCGCCTCCAGGGCGAAGAGGGCCACGATCTGCCGCCGCAGGAACCCGAGGCTGCGGAGCGTCCCGATCTCGCGCGTCCGCTCGCTCACCGCCTTCGCCATCGTGGTGAGGACCGTCATGCCCGCGATGAGCACGACGACGAACGCCATCAGGGAGCGGAAGACGCCGAGCACCTTCATCCCGCGCATGTGCTCCACGCCCGCCGTGTGCTCGCGCCAGGGCACCGCGTGGAGCGCCAGCCCCTTCGCCGCCGCCGCCCGCTCGAGCTCGCGCCCGAACGCGGAGGCGCGGCTCGGATCGCGCAGGAGGAGCAGGTACATCGAGAGGCCCTTCGTATCGAGGAGCTTCTGCGCGAGCGAGAGCGGCATGTTCGCGAGCTTCGCGTCGAGGTCCGTGGTGCCGCCGTCGATGAGGCCGACGACCTCCGGCTCGACGACGTTGAGCTGACCCGACGCGGTGCTCGCGACGAGCTGGACGCGCGGCCGCCGGCAGGCGAGGGGGCGCTCCTCGGGGATGAGCGTGCCGTCGCGCCGCCGCGCCGCCGCGTGGCCCGCCGGCTCGCAGTCGAGGAGGCTCCCGAGCCCCATCCCGAGGACGACGGAGCTCTCGGGCGCGAGCTGGAGAGGCCTTCCGGCGACGGCGTTCCAGGCGAAGCGCCGCCGGAGCCTCGCGCCTTCCAGGGGATCGAAGGCGAAGGCGACGAACGGCGCGCTCGCCTTCCCGGCGCTCGCGACCCCCCAGGCATAGAGCAAGCGCATCCGCGCCTCGACCTCGCCCGACCGGTCCGCGAGGAACCCGTCGAGGAACGCGCGCTCGCGCTCGCCGAGCAGGACCATCCCCGCCGTGCCCTGGTCGACGTCGCTCGCGCCGGCGGGCTCGATCATGAGGTCGCCCAGCATGAACATCTCGGCGAACATGTTCGCGCTGTTCTCGCCGAGGAAGGTCATGTACCCGTCGAACAGCGAGATCGCGACGAACCCCACCGCGATGGCGAGCATCGAGCCGAGGCTGTGCCGCGCGTTGCGCCGGACGTTGCGCCAGGCGATCCGGAGGAGCGGGGGCGAGGAGCGCACGATCACCTCACGACGTTGTTCACGTTGAACACGCTCGCGGCGTGCGTCTCGGCGCGCGGCGCCTGGAACTCGAGCACCGTCACGTTCCCCGCGCCCATGGCGTCGCGGATGATCATGCGCGAGACGAAGTCGATCTCCTCGCCGCCGGCCAGCCGCACCCGGTTCCCGTACTCGAACGTCGCCGCCTTGAACACGTCGCCCCCCACCGTGAGGAACTCCGCCTTCACCCCGAGGCGGCGCTTCTTCGAGATCCAGTAGCGGATCCGGTCGTAGGTGACGTCCTTGGAGCGGGCCTTCAGGTCGAGCCGCCAGGAGGGCTCGCCGTCAACGTCCTCCTCGCCGGCGATCGTCCCCTCGTAGTCGCGCGCGTAGTTCGTGCTCGAGATGTCGCCGTTCGCGGCCTCGCCCTGGAGCCGCTGCCGGGCGGAGATCGAGATGGGGCGGCGGAGCCCCGGCTTCACCCACCAGATCGACCGGTTGTTGAAGAGGATCACCTCGCCCTTGCGGCGGGGGGGCCCGAGCGCCTCGGCGAGGCCGTCGTTCCCTCGCGCGCGGATGAGCCAGCTGCTCTTCGAGACCGAGCCCTCGTCGGTGGCCACCACCGCGACCGTCCACGTGACGCCGCGCTCGAGGCCCCCGCGGGCGCGGTCGGAGTCCCTGAGCAGCGTCTCGGCGTCCGGCGCCGCCGCGGCGCCCGCGAGGAGGAGCGAACCGACGAGGAGCACCGCGTTCATGCCGCCACCTCCACGATGAGCTTCGCCACCCGCTCGCGGACGCGACGACGCACCGCGACCCACGTCGCCCCGAGCGCGAGGACGAGGAGGAGCGCCGCCGCCCCCACCCACATGCCGGCGCTCGGCGCGATCACGAGCGGGATCGTTCCGCCCACTCCGGGCGGCTGGAACCGCACCTTCGCGGCGCGCACCCCCGCGGAGACCGCGAGCGCGAGCAAGAGCCCGGCGGCGATGGACAGCCCCGCGAGCGTCGCCGCCTCGCGGAGGAACACGCCCAGGAGCTGACGCCGCGTGAACCCGAGCGAGCGGAGCGTCCCGATCTCGCGCGTCCGCTCGAGCACGGCGAGCGTCATCGCATTGAGGACGGAGAGCGCCACGACGTTCGCGAGGAGGAGCCCGATGAAGGTGACGACGGCGCCGATCGTCTCCATCGTGCCCACGTAGTACGGGTTCGCCTTCGGGTCGTCGTACGGGTAGATGGAGACCTCGAGCCCCGCGGCCGCGAGCTTCTGCGACAGGTCCCTCGCCACCGCAGCCGTGTCCCGGTGATCATGGAGATAGGCGGCCACGTAGGTCACGCGGTCGGTGTCGTACAGGCGCTGGAAGAGATCGAGCCCGGCGACGAGGCCGGCCTGGTCGCCGTCCACCGTCCCCGCCTGGAAGAGGGACACGAGCCGCGCGTCCATCGCCCCGAAGCTCCCCTCGTGCGTCTGGACCGCGAGCTGGACCCACGGATCCGCCGCGATCCTCGCCTTCACGTCGGGCGCCTCGCACTCCAGGGCGCCAGGCGCGACCGCCGCCTCCCTTCCGGTCACGGCCGCTTTCCCGAGTCGCGCGCCCCCGAGGCCGACCGAGAGCGCGACGGGGCTCTCCTCGCCGGCGGCGTCGGGCAGCGGGCGGCCGGCGCGCGGGCGCGCGACGTCCCGGAGCGGCTCGAGCTGGGGGTGCGAGAGGATCCGGCGCTCCACGTCGAGCTCGATCCCGAGGCCGCGAAACGGGAACGTCTTGCACCCGTTCCCGGCGATGCCGGTGCCCAGGAGGTAGCGCCCACAGAACTCGACGCGCGGATCGGCGCGCAGCGCCGCGAGGATCTCCTCCTGCGCCGCGGCGTCGAGGGTGTAGGCCGCCGGCTTCGTCTGCGCCTTGCCGAGCCCGCCGCGCGCATAGACGGCCAGGTGGCCGGAGTGCTGGAGGTACACGGAGGAGAGGCGGATGAGCCCCTCGTTCCCGTTCGCGTACCCGCCGAGGAGGACGAGGCCCGCGTACCCGAGGGCGATGGCCGCGCCGGTGACGAGGTTCCGCCGGCGGTTCCGGGAGAGGTTCCGGAGCGCCAGCTTCCACCCGCCGGTCACGCCGCCGCTCCGGAGGCGGCGCCGTCGAGGCGCCCGTCGCGGATGCGCACGTGCCGGCCGACGCGTGCCATGAGCTTCTCGTCGTGGGTGGAGAAGAGAAACGTGACGTTCCGCTTCTGGTTCAGCTCCACCATGAGGTCCACGATTCGCCGGGCGGTCTCCGAGTCCAGGTTCGCGGTGGGCTCGTCCGCGAGGACGAGGATCGGCTGCGTCACGAGCGCGCGCGCGATGGCGACGCGCTGGCGCTGCCCGCCGGAGAGCTTGTCGGGCGGATGCCGCGCGTAGTCGTGGAGCCCGACGTCGTCGATGGCGCGGTGGACGCGCTCGCGTCGCTCGACCTTCGAGAGGTGCGAGTGGACTAGGAGCGGCAGCTCCACGTTCTCGTACACGTCGAGCACCGGGACGAGGTTGAACGACTGGAAGATGAACCCGATCTTCCGGTTGCGGAGCCTGCTCCGCGCGTCGTCGGCGAGCGTCGCGGCGTCCACGCCCTCGACGAGCACGCGGCCCCTGTCCGGCTCGTCGATGCAGCCGGCGAGGTTCAGCAGCGTGGACTTGCCGGAGCCGGACGGCCCCACGAGCGCGGTGAACTCGCCCGCGTGCAGCTCGAGCGTGATGCCGCGCAGCGCGGGCACCTCCGTCTCGCCGAGGCGGTAGATGCGATGCACGTCCTCGAGCCGGATGAGCGCCTGCGACATTGCCATTCCTCCCTCCGTCACCAGCTCACGACCGCGCCGGCGACCGCGGTCGCACGCAGGAGCCTCGACAGCGCGCCGCGGTACGTGCCGTGCGTCCCCATGGCCGAGGCGAAGAGGACGAGCGAGTCCGTCGCGTCGAAGCTCGCGGTCGCGAACGCCGCGCCGGAGCCGTCCTCGAGCGCGGCGAGATAGCGAAGCTGGAGCGACGTCCTCTTCGCGGGCGGCAGGTCCGGCAGGCGGAGCGAGGCGTACGCGTGCTGCCGGCCGACGATCTCGAAGCCGGGCTCGAGCCAGGCCGCGAGGCTCTCGGGCGCGGGCGCGCCGCTCGCGAAGGACACCGCGCGTGCCCCGAGGGCCAGCTGCGCCTCGGTCCAGCCCGCCTCGTCGAACACGTACTCGAGCCGGAGGTCGGCCCCACCCGCGAACGTGTAGCGGACGCCCCCGAGCGCGAGCGTGCGGAGGCCGCGGCCCGTCCCGGTTTGCTGGAACGAGACGGTCCCGGCGCCGTCCACGGGATACCAGGCGCGCGAGCCGGACTGGTGGACCGCGTCGGCGTAGATCGAGAGCCCGTCGGTCAGCGAGACGGCTCCGTACTCGCCGAACCAGCCGCGCGAGCTCTCGCCGGCGCCTCCGGTGACCCCGAGGTAGCCGCCGCCATCGGGCGCCGACCACTCGGCCTTGGCCTGCGCCTTCGGCTCGAACGGCTCCCGCGCGACGAACGGCTCGGCGCCGTTCGGCTCGATCTCGGCGAGGACGACGGCGCTCCACGCGGACCCGAGCGAGACGTTCACGCGCGCGAGGTGCTTCCCACGCACCGTGTAGAGCGGATCGCGCAGGAACCCCGTCTCGTGGAAGATCCGGTTCGACGGGCTCGCGAGCTCCGCGGGGCCCCACTGGAAGTTCTGGAGCCCGTAGGCGAGCGCGAGCCGATCGGAGACGCGCCAGGCACCGTACAGCTCGAGCCACTCCGCGGAGGCCTCGCGCTCTTCGGCCTGCCACTGGCTCGCGGCGCGGGACTTCGTCACCTGCACGCGCAGGCGCGGCCGGGCGAAGAGCTGGAGGATCGACCCGTGCTCGACCCGCAGGTCCGGACGCAGCTCCGACCCGCCCGCCGCCTGCGGCGCGCCGAGGACGTTCCGCGGATTCTGATCCGTGTCGCGGGGAGACGATCCGCCGACCGCGGTCACCCACTCGAGCCTTCCACGAAACGTGAACGCTGGCAGCTCCGCGACGGCGCCCTCGTCTGCCGCGGCGGTCGCGCACAGGAGGAGCGTCGCCACGGCGACGATCCTGCACGCATGCGTGCGATAGAGCGCCCCCATCGGTGCGTTTCGGACTACACGGTGCGTACGAGCATGTCAAACGGTCCGGGCCGGACGATCTCGCGCTCCCGACGGTCTCGTGGAGCACACGCGTCCACGTCAGAGGCGAGACCGGCGCTGCGGCGCTGCGCCGGCAAGCACC
This sequence comes from Anaeromyxobacter sp. SG64, assembly GCF_022690745.1. NCBI lineage: Bacteria > Pseudomonadati > Myxococcota > Myxococcia > Myxococcales > Anaeromyxobacteraceae > Anaeromyxobacter > Anaeromyxobacter sp. SG64. The sequence goes on from NZ_JALCZB010000002.1 coordinate 42,039, forward strand.
CCGCGGGAGGCGTTCCGCCGCTCGGAGGCACGGCCCAGCCGAGCGTTGCGGCGGCGTGCCGCAGCGGACATCCATGTCTCATGAACTCCGCGACGGAACCCCATGCCGACACCGCTTCGAGGTACCTCTCCCGCCCCGGCTCGAGCGCGGACGACTTTCCCGAGTGCGACCGGTGTGGCAAGGCCTTGAGCCGCGAGGCGGCGCTCGAGCGCGTCCAGCCTGGCGCCGACGACACCGAGCCTGTCTTTCTCTGCACCGGCTGCGAGCTCGGGGGCGACTAGCCCGCGGCGCACGCAGGAACCCGGTTCCGATCCGCCGCCGGGCGCCGTCGCGCGTCACGCGCGGCGCTGGAGTCCTCGATGTCCAAGCTGCGCTTCAGGATCTCGATGTCCCTGGACGGCTTCGTGGCCGGTCCGCGTCAGAGCGTGGAGAACCCGCTCGGCGAGGGTGGCATGCGCCTGCACCAGTGGGCGCTCCCGCTCGCCGTCTGGCGCGCGCCGCATGGCCTCCAGGGTGGAGAGGTGAACGAGAGCACCCCCGTCGTCGAGGAGTCTCTCGTGAACATCGGCGCCACGGTGATGGGGCGGAACATGTTCGGGGGCCACCCCGGACCGTGGAATCCCGAGAGCCCCTGGAACGGCTGGTGGGGGGCCAATCCACCCTTCCACCACCCCGTCTTCGTGCTCACCCATCACGCGAGAGAGCCGCTCGTCCTCGAGGGCGGGACGACCTTCACGTTCGTCACCGACGGCCCCGACTCCGCGCTCGAGCAGGCCCGGCGCGCCGCGGGGGGAAGGGACGTGTCGCTCGCGGGGGGCGCGAGCGTGGCCCGGCAGTATCTCGCCGCGGGCCTCGTCGACGAGATGGAGCTCCACCTCGTGCCCGCGCTGCTGGGCTCGGGCGAGCGGCTATTCGACGGCGTCGGCGACGACCTGCGCGGCCTCGAGCTCGTGCGCACGGTGGCCGCGCCGGGCGTGGTCCACCTGAAGTTCGCGCGGAGGTGATCTCAGGCAGCAGTCGGCGCCGGGCGAGGCGAGCGAGCGCGACGCCCTACTGGATGATGACCTCCGGGCAGCCCACGTCCAGGTAGAGCTTGTCGCCCTTGCGGATCGCGAGCTGGTACGTGTGGACGCCCTTCAGGTCGCGGAGGGTGGCGCGCGCGATGGGGCCGGACGCTCCCCAGCGGGCGACCGCGAACAGCGCCTTCGCCTTGTCGTCGACGACGAAGTCCCCGGGGAGGGAGCTCACCTCCACGCCGCTGCCGTATTCCTCGTCACGCTCGTTCCGCCCGGCGAGCGCTGCGCCGTCCCTGAAGACGAGCACGAACGAGTCCGCTCCCGGCGCCTGCCACTGGACGACCTCGCCCGCCGCGGCCCTGACGATCGTGGGGCTGACGGTGAGGGTGTCGTCGTGCACGATGATGTTCACGAAGGCGCTCGGTTCCACCTGCTTCTTCTTGGCGTCGGGCATCTGCTCTCTCCTTGACGGTCACTTCGGGTTCGACACCGCCGGCTCCTTGCGATCGACGAGCGCCCGGAAGCGCGGATCCCGTCCGAGCAGCGCGAGCGGCGGCGCGTTCCGGATGAACTCCCGCGGGTAGCCGGCCTCGAGCGCGGCGCGCACGGCGTCGAGCGCGCGCTCGGTGTCGCCCGCGTCGGCCTTCACGAGGGCGGACCGGAAGAGCACGAGCCCGTCGCCGGGAGCGAGCCGCAGCGCCTTCCCGATGCTCGCCGCCGCCTTGTCCCGCTCGCCGAGCGCGGCCTCGTGGATGGCGAGCCTCGACCAGGGCTCGGCGCTGCGCGGATCGACTGCGAGCTCCTTCTCCAGGAGCGCGATCGCCTGCCGGTAGTCGCGCGCGGCGTCCTCGGCGAGCCCCGACCAGCGCTCGGAGTCGGCCAGGGCGCCCCACACGCGCGCGTCGCTCCGGCCGAGCCGGACCGCCTCGCGGTACGCGGGCACGGCGTCCCGGAACCGTCCTTCGTAGAAGTAGACCGCGCCGAGGTTCGCGTGCGCCTGCGCGGTGGGGCGGAGCGAGAGGGACCTCTCGAGCGCGGCCGCGGCCTCGTCGTGCAGCCCGAGGCGCAGGTAGAGGCCGCCGAGGTTTGCGTAGCCCGCGTAGTTGTCGGGCGTGAGCTGGACGACGCGCTGGAACAGCGGCAGCGCCTCGGTGAGCCGCTCGTGCCGGTTGTAGAAGACGCCGAGGTCCTTGTACGCGGCCCAGGAGCTGGGCCGGAGCTGGATGGCGCGCCGGTAGGTCGCCTCCGCCTCCTGCGTCCGCCCCGCGGCGTCGTAGGCCCGCGCCAGCTCGCGGTAAGCGTCGGCGCTGGCGGGCTCGAGCTCGAGCGCGCGCTCGAAGCTCCGGATCGCGCTCGCGTGGTCGCCGGAGGCCGCGTGGACGAGCCCCATCGTCAGCTGCACGGGGGCGAGCCGCTCGTCGAGCTCGATCGCGCGCCGGCCACTGGCCCGCGCCTGCTCGAGGAAGCGTGCGTCCTTCGTGAGATCGTACCGGCGGAGGAAGGCCTCCGCCTTGCCGGCGTGGGCGAGGGCGTACGCGGGATCGCGCGCCAGGGCCTGGTCGAACACGGCCACCGCGCTGTCGAGGTTCTCGGCGCGGTCGTACCGCTGCAGGTAGCCCCTCCCCTCCAGGTAGAACTCGTAGGCGCCCGGCGCGGGCGGCGGATCAGCGAACGCGCTCCGCCCCGCCTCGGGCCCGAGCTCGATCTCGAGCATCTCGGCCACGCGCTCGACGAGCGCCCGCTGCAGCGCGGCGGCGTCCGCCCTCGGCGCCTCCACGTCGCGCGCGGCGACCACGAGCAGCGTCCTCGCGTCCACGAGGTCCGCGGCCACGACGACCCGATCGCGATCCCAGTGGACGCTCCCCGTGACGGCGAGGGTCGCGCCGAAGGCGGACCGCGCCTCCTTCGCGCTCGCCACCTTCTCCTTCAGCACGTCGCTCGGGGAGACGACGCGCAGCGAGCTGCGGAGCTGCTCGAGCTGGCGCAGCTTGTTCGTGACGAGCTCGACGAGGCCGGCCGAGAACGCCTCGTCCGAGCGGCTCCCTCCCACCTGACGGAACGGCAGCACCGCGACCAGCTTCTCGTCGGGGAGCGCCGGGCGGCGCGCGAAGCCCGGGAGGTGCTCGCGGACGGCGGGCGACGCCGCGACGGCCGCGACGACGGCGACCGCGGCGATCGCCGAGGCGAGGACGAGCGCGCCGGCGCGCCCGGCGAGCCGCCGGCGAACCCGGGCGAGCCGGCGACGAGGCCGGGCGCGGGCCGCGGGGGCGTCGGCTCGCTCCGGTCGCTCGAGGTCGCGCTGGAGGACGGTGAGCGCCCCGAGCACCTCGCCCAGGTCGCGCGGGCGCTTCACGGGATCCACCTCGAGCATCCGCCCCACGAGCTCGCCGAGCGCGGGCGCGTCCGGCACCTCGAGCGCCGCGACGCGCGCCCTCCCCTCCCCGCGGGCCGGCGAGCCGGCCAGCAGGCGGTGGAGGATCGCACCCAGCGCGAACACGTCGGTCCGCTCGTCCTCCGGGGCGCCCCGGCGCTGCTCGGGCGCCATGTACTCGACCGTCCCTCCGTCCACCTTGCGCTGGCCGAACGCGTGCGCGAGCCCGAGGTCGAGGACCTTCACCTGCCCGTCCTCGCAGAGGAACACGTTCGCCGGCTTGAGGTCGCGGTGGATGACCCCCTGGCCGTGCGCGTGCGCGACCCCCTTCGCGACCTCCGCCGCGATCCGGACCGCTTCACGCAGCGGCAGCTCCCCGGCCTGCAGCCGCTCGGCGAGCGTCTCCCCGCGCAGGAGCTCGAGGATGAGGTACGGCCCGTGCTCGCTCCGGCCGGCGTCGTGGAGCGTCACGATGTTCGGGTGCGACAGCCGCGCGGCGAGCTCCGCCTCGCGAAGGAGCCGCTCCTCGCGGGCGGCCACTCGCGTCTCGAGCCGCACCGCCTTGAACGCGACCGACCGCCCGAGCTCGGTGTCGCGGGCCTCCCACACGATCCCGAACCCGCCCCGGCCGATCTCGCGCACGAGCTCGAAGCGGCCGATCGCCGCGCCGGGCCGCAGCGCGCCCTCCCACGAACCCGGACGCACCGCGGGCGCGCGCGCCAGCTCCTTCAGGAGCGCGGAGAGCGAGCGGGCCACGGGCGGCGCCGCGGCCGCCGCGCCGCGAATCTCGTCGCGCTGCTCCTGCCTTGCCACCTCGGACCCCGCGAGCGGAAGTGATGCTCTCGTGTCGAATTCGCCGCGTGCGGTCGAGGCGCACGTCACGGAGGGGCTCGGGCCGACCCTCTACGGCGAGCCGGCCGACCGCCCGGCCTGCGGGCGCGGCCGCGGAGCCGGCGGCGCGGCACGGTCGGTGCGCGGGGTCCGTCCCTGTCGCCGGTCTGTTACGGTGACCGGATGAAGCTCGTGGCCCTCGTCCGCCCCGCGACGCGCCCCGACGAGGCGGCGCACGCGGTGGCCGACGCCGCGGGGCTGACGCTGGCCGAGGCTCGCATGCGCCTCGCCCCCGAGCCACCCGCGCTCCTCGCCAGACTCGCGCCGGACGAGGCCGACCGGCTCGTCCTCGCGCTGCGCGAGGCCGGGCTCGCGGCCGTGGCGGTCGAGGCCCGTTGCCCGTCCGACCGGGACCGCATCGTGGCTCACTCCTTTGCACTCGACGACCTGGGGCTCACGCTCACGCCGCGGTTCGGGGACTCGACGACGTTCGCGTGGGCCGACGTGACGGCCCTGTTCCGCGGCCTCCGCGCCTCGCGGTCCGAGATCGAGCGCCTCGAGAAGTCGAAGCGCTTCTCGGTCGGCAGGGCCGTGCTGACGGGCGGCCTCGGCATGACTCGCACCTCCACGCAGGCGGTGCGCTCGTCGAAGGAGGAGCTCGAGCAGGTGATCCTCGTCTACGCCCGCAGTGGACGCGCGGCGACGCTCTCGGAGACCCAGCTCGACTTCTCCTGCCTCGGGGCCGGGATGCAGCCCTCGAGCACCGGCAACATGCTCGAGCTCTCGCGGAGGCTGCGCGAGGAGGCGAGGAGCGCGTTCTACGACGAGCGGCTCATGCGCCTCGGTCGCCGGCCGCTGCCCTTCGTCGCGGCGGGGGAGTCGGGCTCGGTGACGCCCACGAGGACCACCACCCGCACGGACACGAGCGGCTCGCTCGACACGCTCGCCGAGGTGATGCGGCAGGCCCTCGGCGAGGGCCTGATGCCGTGACGTCGAGGCCGCCGCGGGCCGGTAGCGCGGCCGCGCGACGCGCCCTCAGCGCCCCAGCGCGGCACGCACGGCCGCCGCGAGCGGCGTCGTGGGCCGGCCGATGAGACGCCTCAGCTCGCCGCTCGAATCGTCGAGCTCGCCCTTCGCGACGTGGACGTCCGCGTCCACGTACAGGTCCGCCGCAGCGCCCGGCATCCCGGCGCCGATCAGCACCGCCCTGTACTGGTCGGGCGGCAGGTCCCGGTACGCGATCTGCTTGCCGGTCTGCCGCGACAGCTCGTCGGCGAGCTCGGCCATCGTGAACGGATGATCGCCGGCGAGCTCGTACACGGGCTTCTCGACGTCGCGGGTGAGCACCGCGACCGCGGCGTCGGCGTAGTCGGCACGCGCCGCAGCGGCGATCCGGCCATCCCCCGCGCTGCCCACGAGGGCGCCGTGCTGGAGCGCCGGCGCCAGGTGCTCCGTGTAGTTCTCGAGGTACCAGCCGTTCCGCAGGAACACGTACGGCACGCCGGACCCGCGGATCACCGCCTCGGTGGCCTGGTGCTCGGCGGCGAGCGCCAGGTTCGAGGTCCCTGCGTGCAGCACGCTCGTGTAGGCGAGGAGTCGCACCCGGGCGGCCTTCGCGGCCTCCACGACGGCGGAATGCTGCGGCACGCGCTGCCCGACCTCGCTCGACGAGATGAGCAGGACCTTCTCCGCGCCGGCCAGGGCGGGGCCCAGCGTGTCGGGCTTCGCGTAGTCGGCGCGCCGCACCTCGACGCCGAGCGCGGCGAGGTCCTTCGCCCGATCGGGGTTCCGCGCCGCGACCGCGATGTCGCGGGCCGGTACCTTCGTGAGGAGTTTCTCGACGACGAGGCGGCCGAGGTGGCCCGTGGCTCCGGTGACGACGATCATGTCTCTCTCTTCGCTGGTATTCGTAACTGGTTGAGCTACAGATGCGGCCAAAAAAAAGGGTTCGATCTTCCGGCGTCAGCGCGCGAGCCTCGTCACCTCCTGCAGCAGATCGGCGATCTTCGTCCGCTCGAGATCCCGCTCGAGGGCGAGCCGGGCCTCGCCGTAGCGGCCGGCCAGCGCCGCCTGGATGGTCCTGCCCACGGGGCACCGGGGGTTCGGCGTGCTCGCGTGCAGCGGGAAGAGCGCCTCGCTCTCGACGGCACGGTAGACGTCGCGCAGGGTGATCCCTCTGGCGGGAACGACGAGTCGCCACCCGCCGCCGGGCCCGCCCTGGGAGCGGACGAGCTTCGACTTCCGCAGCATCGCGAGCAGCCGTCGAATGACGACCGGGTTCGTGCCCACGCTGCCGGCGATGTACTCGGACGTGACGGGCTCACCGCTCGCCTCGTGGGCGAGCAGCGTGAGGATGTGGATCGCTACCGTGAGGCGGCTGCTCGGGCTCATCGCAACTCGTAACAGAATAAGTTGCGGTTAGCCTCGATGTCAAGGCGTCGCGCGCTCTTCTACCGCTGCGCTGCCGGATCGCCGGCGGGCCGTGGCAGCAAGTCCGCGAACGTGAAGCCGTCGCGCTCGACCACCTCTCCAGCGGCGACCGGGATGGGCGTTTCGAACATCGGCCCGGCCCACGCGAACGTGTGGAACTCGCCGTTCTCGCCGCAGGGGTCCACCGTCGAAGGGAGCTCGGCGAGGAGCGCCCCGTCGAACGCGCGTCCCGCGAACCGCGCGTCGAGCACCCTCGGGTCGACGCAGGTCAGGGTGGCCCGCAGGCCCGCGTCGATCATCTCACCCGCGAGCGCTCGCGTGTCGCGATCCCACAGCGGGAAGACGGGCGAGAGCCCCGTGCCGGCGAGCCGCGCCTCGCGGTAGGCCCGGATGTCGCGGAGGAACAGGTCACCGAAGACGACGTGCGTCACGCCGGCCGCGCGGGCGGCCGAGAGGGCCTCGGTCATCTCGCGCTCGTAGACCTCGTTCGAGCAGGGCCAGGGCAGCTTCACCTTCCTGCACGGGAGGCCGAGCGCCTGCGACTGCGCGTCGAGGAGGGTCTCGCGGACCGCGTGCATCGCGACGCGCGAGAACTCGGCGGTCACGGTGGTCAGCAGGCCGACGATCTCGAGGTCTCCCCGGGCGCGCACGAGGTGCAGCGCCCAGGCGCTGTCCTTGCCGCTGCTCCACGAGACGATCGCCTTCGGGCGCGTCGGGGTCCTGCCTCCAGCGGGGATGGACATCGTCGGCTCCTCCCGGCGCTCCACGGCGCCCCTCATCTCACGGAGAGCGTCAGCCCGTGCGCCGCGGCCGCGTGCCCCGCCGCCGCGAGCAGTCGCTCGTCCGGGGGCGCGAGCCCGCATCCGTCGTCGAGGTGGCCGCCCGGGCGGAAGCGCTGGACCGCCCAGCGCTGCGCGCCGGCCGCGAACGCCGCCAGGGCGTCGAGCTCGCCGGCGTCGTGGACGGGGGAGGCGAGCGTCGTCCGCACCTCGTGCTCGATCCCCGCCGCCAGCGCGAGCTCGAGGCAGCGGCGAGCCCCGAAGGGCTGCTCGGCCGAGCCGGTCAGCCACTCCGCGGCCTGGGGCAGCGCCTTCAGATCGACGGCCAGGAAGTCGACGAGCCCCGCCGCGAGCAGCGCCGCGACCACCTCCGGCCGCGTGCCGTTCGTGTCGAGCTTCACCGCGAACCCGCGCGCCTTCACCCGCGCCAGGAACGGCGCCAGGCCCGCGTGCAGCGTGGGCTCGCCACCCGTCACGACGAGCCCGTCGAGCCGCCCGCGCCGCGCCTCCAGGAGCGCGAGCACCTCGCCCTCCGGCACGGGTCGCGCCGCCGTGGCCGCGAGCAGCGACGGGTTGTGGCAGTAGCGGCAGGCGAGGTTGCAGCCCTGCGTGAAGACGACGGCGGCGAGCCTCCCGGGCCAGTCGACGAAGGAGCAGGGCCGCAGGGCCGCGATGATCAAGCTGGCACCTCGGCGGCGTCGCCCGGGCGGAGCGACAGGCGCCGCTCGAACTCGGCCTGCTTGCCCGCGTTCCACTGCTGCAGGGGGCGGAGGTACCCGACGATCCGCGAGTAGACCTCGGCGGCGGCGCCGCACCGCGGGCAGGTCGGGCGCTCACCGGCGAGGTACCCGTGCTCGCCGCACACGGAGAACGTCGGCGTGACGGTGAAGTACGGGAGCCGGTAGCGCTCGCACACGGTTCGCACGAACCGCTTCACGGTCGAGGGGTCGTCGATGGCCTCGCCGACGAAGACGTGCTGGACGGTCCCGCCCGTGTACCGCGCCTGGAAATCGTCCTGGTGATCGAGCACCGCGAAGACGTCGTCGCTCGCGTCCACCGGGAGCTGGGAGGAGTTCGTGTAGTACGGCGCGGCGCCCCGGACGGCCGCGTCCTCGTTCGCGCAGCGGATGCCCGGGTGGCGCGCCTTGTCGAACCTGGCCAGCCGGTAGCTCGTCGCCTCGGCCGGCGTCGCCTCCAGGTTGAACCGGCTGCCCGTCTCCGCCTGGTACTGCTCGAGCCGAGCGCGCATGTGGTCGAGCACGCGGAGCCCGAAGGCGCGACCGGGCCCGCTCGCGAGCGTCGTGTCGAGCAGGTTGTCGGCGGCCTCCGCGAGCCCGACGAGGCCGATGGTGGAGAAGTGGTTGCGCCAGTACGAGCCGCTCCGGGCGCGGATGTGGCGCAGGTAGTGGCGGACGTACGGATAGAGGCCCTGCTCGGTGTAACGCTCCAGGATCTTCCGCTTGAGGACCAGGCTGTCGCGGGCGAGGTCCATGACCCGGTCCAGGCGAGCCATGAAGTCGGCCTCGTCGCGCGCGAGGTGGCCGAGGCGCGGCAGGTTCACGGTGACCACGCCGATGGACCCCGTGAGCGGGCTCGCGCCGAAGAGGCCGCCGCCGCGCCGCTCGAGCTCGCGCGTGTCGAGGCGGAGGCGGCAGCACATGCTGCGGGCGTCCTCCGGCGAGAGCTCCGAGTTCACGAAGTTCGCGAAGTACGGGAGGCCGTACCGGGCGGTGACCTCCCAGAGGCGATCGAGCCGGGGGTCCTCGTAGTCGAAGCCGGGCGTGACGTTGTAGGTGGGGATCGGGAACGTGAAGACGCGCCCCTTCGCGTCGCCGCCGGCCATGACGTCGAGGAAGGCGCGGTTGAACAGGTCCATCTCCGCCTGGAACTCGCCGTACGTGGCCGCCTGCCGCTCGCCCCCGAGGACGATCGCCTCGTCGCGGAGCAGCGCGGGGCACTCGAGGTCGAGGGTGACGTTCGTGAACGGCGTCTGGAACCCGACGCGCGTCGGCACGTTGAGGTTGAAGACGAACTCCTGGAGCGCCTGGCGCACCTCCTCGTAGCCGAGCCCGTCGTGCCGGATGAACGGCGCGAGGTACGTGTCGAGGCTCGAGAACGCCTGCGCGCCCGCCGCCTCGCCCTGGAGCGTGTAGAAGAAGTTCGCGATCTGGCCGAGGGCGGTGCGGAAGTGGCGCGCCGGCGCGCTCTCGGCCTTCCCGGGCGCCCCGCGGAACCCCTCGGTGAGGAGGTCGGCGAGATCCCAGCCGACGCAGTAGACGGCGAGGAGGTTCAGGTCGTGGAGGTGGAGGTCGCCCGAGCGATGGGCGTCCCGCACCTCGGGCGGATAGAGCCGCTCGAGCCAGTAGGTGGAGCTCACGTGGCTCGCGACGTAGTTGTTGAGGCCTTGCAGGCTGAACGCCATGTTGGCGTTCTCGGCCACCTGCCAGTCGGAGCGCTCCAGGTAGGCGTCGACGAGCGCCACGCTGGCCGTGTCGGAGATCTCGCGCAGCGCGCGGTGCTGCTCGCGGTAGACGGCGTACGCCCGCGCCGTGCGCCGGTAGGGGCTCGCGAGGAGCACCTCCTCGACGACGTCCTGGATCCGCTCCACCGACGGCCGGCCCTCGATCGTCGCGATCGCGATGGCGAGGACGCGCTGGCAGAGCCGCCTCGCCTCGGCCGCGTCGACCTCGCCGGTGACGGCCCCCGCCTTGGCGATGGCTCGCTGGATGCGCTCGGCGTCGAACGGGACCACCCGTCCGTCGCGCTTCTCGATGGTCTCGAACACGGGCCCTCCTCGTGGCGGCCTCGGGACACGGAGGAGGACCCGAGCACACGACGGCCCGTACGAGGGCAGTGCGCCGAGGACCCTCCGCCCTCCCACGAGGCGTGTCGGTCGTGCCGCCGCCCGAGCATCCGGGCGACGGTCGCTGGCAGGTCTTCGGGCTCGCGAGCGCTCCGGGGCTTCCCGGACCCTACTGTCCGCCGCTTCCCAGCCGAACCGGCCAGTGCGTGTGGCGGAGGTCGTTCTCGCTTACCGCTGCGGGGCAGCCCCGGAATCTCACCGGGTTCCCTATTCGCTCGGAGCGAACCCCGAGCACCAGCGCGAGACCCAACCTATGGTGGTTCACGGTCACGGTCAACGGGATATGTTGTGCCCGGCCGTTCATGCGCCGGGCCCCTCGCGAGACGTCGATCCAGGGGATCGAGGCCCCTTGCCGACGCCCGCCTCGCGTGCGAAGTTCCGCTGCCCCCGAACAGGGCGCCCGCCGACGCCCCAGGCCCACGCGAAGGAACCGCCGATGAAGAAGACCCTGCTCGCCGCGCTCGCCCTCGTGGCGCTCCACGCCACCGCCCTCGCCGCCGACACCTCGCTCGAGACGGTGAAGAAGAAGGGCACGCTCGTCCTCGGCCTCGACGACTCGTTCCCGCCGATGGGCTTCCGGAACGACGACAACCAGATCGTCGGCTACGACATCGACCTGGCGAAGGAGGTCGCGCGGCGGCTCGGCGTGAAGCTCGTCCCGCAGGCCATCGACTGGAACGCCAAGGAGCAGGAGCTCAACACCGGCAAGATCGACTGCATCTGGAACGGCTTCACGATCACCGACGAGCGCAAGAAGGCGATGAGCTTCACGAAGCCGTACCTGCGCAACGCCCAGGTGGTGGTGGTGAAGAAGGCCTCCGGCTACTCCACCCTCGCGAGCCTCAAGGGGAAGAAGGTCGGCCTCCAGGCCGGCTCCTCGGCCGCCGACGCCCTCGAGGGCGCCAAGGCCTTCCGCGCGTCGCTCGAGGAGGTGGTGGAGTTCAAGGACAACCTCACCGCCCTGATGGACCTCGAGGCCCGCGGCGTGGACGCGGTGGTGATGGACCTCATCGTCGCCGACGACAACATCAAGCGCTCGGGCAAGGCCTACGCCGTCCTGAAGGAGACGCTCGCCCCCGAGGTGTTCGGGGTGGGCTTCCGCAAGAACGATCTCGCCCTCCGGGACGCGGTGCAGGGCGCGCTCGAGAGCATGGCCAAGGACGGCACGCTCGCCAAGGTGACCACGAAGTGGTTCGGCTCGGACATCTCGGTCGTCGGGAAGTGAGCACCCGCGCATGGTGAAGCTGCTGGGGGCGATGCTCCAGGGATCGCTCGTCTCCCTGGAGATCTTCTTCCTGACGCTGGTCTTCGCGCTCCCCCTCGCCCTGCCGGTCGCGCTCGGCCGCATGTCGGCGAGCCGGCTCCTGCGCGTCCCGGTCAACCTCTACATCCTCGTGATGCGCGGCACGCCGCTCATCCTGCAGATCCTCTTCGTCTACTTCGCCCCCTACTATCTGTTCGAGGCCTCGTACGATCGGTTCACCGCCGTGATCGTGGCCTTCACCATCAACTACGCCGCCTACTTCGCCGAGATCTACCGTGGTGGCATCCAGTCGATCGCGAAGGGCCAGTACGAGGCCGCCAAGGTGCTCGGCTTCACGCGCGCCGACACCTTCTTCCGGATCGTCCTGCCCCAGGTGGTGAAGCGGATCCTGCCGGCCTCCGCCAACGAGGTCATCACGCTCGTGAAGGACACCGCCCTCGCCCAGACCATCGGCGTGGCCGAGCTCTTCCGGGTGGCGCAGAACGCCTCCGCGCGTCAGTTCTCCACCACGCCCATCTTCGTGGCGGGGGTGTTCTACTTCGTCATGAACTGGGCGGTCTCCGAGCTCTTCCTCCGCGCCGAGCGGAAGCTCGAGTACTACAGCTGAGCCGGGCCATGGACGTCGTCACCGTCGACCACCTCTCCAAGTCCTTCGGCGACCTCCGGGTCCTCACCGACATCTCCTTCTCGGTGCACCAGGGCGAGGTGCTCGCCATCATCGGGCCGTCGGGCTCGGGCAAGTCCACGCTGCTCCGCGCCGTCACCCACCTCGAGACCGCCAGCAGCGGCAGCATCTCCATCTGCGGCACCCGGATCCTCGACCGCGGCGTCTACGCCGACAAGGCCACGCTGCGCAGCGCGCTCCTCAAGCTCGGCCTCGTGTTCCAGGACTTCAACCTGTTCCCCCACTTCTCCGTGCTGCGCAACATCACCGAGGCGCAGGTGCGCGTGCTGGGGCGCGGGAAGGCCGCGGCGCGGGAGGTGGCGCTCGCGCTGCTCGAGAAGATGGGCCTCACCGGCAAGGCCGGCGCCTATCCCTGCGAGCTCTCGGGCGGTCAGAAGCAGCGCGTCTCCATCGCGCGCGCCCTCGCCCTCGACCCGCAGGTGCTCTTCTTCGACGAGCCGACGAGCGCCCTCGACCCCGAGCTGACGGGCGAGATCCTCAAGGTCATGCGCGCCCTGGCCGCCGAGAAGATGACGATGGTGGTCGTCACTCACGAGATGGGCTTCGCCCGCGAGGTGGCCGATCGCGCCATGCTGATGGACGGCGGGGTCATCGTGGAGGAAGGCCCGGCCCGGGAGCTCATCGACAATCCCAGGAACGAGCGGACCCGGGCCTTCCTGAGGCGCTTCTCCCAGAACGGCCCCACGTAGGTCGGCGGCTCGTCACGTCTCCACGCCCCGCCGCGAGGTCGGCGCTCACGCCCTGAGCGATCTGCTCAGGCCGCGGCCGCGCCGCCCCTCCGCGAGGATTCGCCGCGCGAGCAATCGCGAGCCTTCGGCGGGGCTTTTCGCGGCCCCGAGAGCGCCGCGACGTGGCCTGCGCCGTGCAGTTCCGCCCCGGTCTCGGGAGCGCCGCCCGACCCACGGGACGACCGCATCGCCGAGCGGAAGGACGCGAGCTTGAGCGCTTCAGCCTTGGAGCGAGAGGACCTGGGGGGGAAGAAGAAGAGGCTGTTCGTCCTCGGCGCGACGGGTGGCACCGGTCGCGCGATCATCGAGCAGGCTCGCTGGCGCGGCCACCTCGTGACCGCCTTCGTGCGTTCGCCGGAGAAGCTCGAGCCCCTCCTCCGCGACGGCCTGAGCGTGGTCCCGGGCGACCCGCGCGATCGCGACGCGCTGCGCGCGGCGATGTCCGGTCACGACGCCGTGCTGTCGGCGCTCGGGCCCGCGGGGCTGGGGCCGACCACCCTCGTGAGCGACTGCGCGCGGAGCACCGTCGCCGCGATGGAGGCGACCGGCGTGCGAAGGCTCCTCATCGTCGGCGTGGCCGTGCTCTTCGAGGCGGACGGGCTCCTGAGCGCCATCGCGCGCCGGACGTTCCTGCGCAACGTGGCGAGGGACTCCGCCGAGATGGAGCACGTCGTGAGCGAGAGCGGCCTCGACTGGACCATCGCTCGACCGCCGCGGCTGACGAACGGCGGGCTCACGCGGGCCTACGGCGTGGGAGACGGCCGGATGCCTCCCGGCGCCCGCCTCACGTTGAGCCGCGCCGACCTGGCGAACTTCCTGCTCGACGAGCTCGAGCACCCCGCGCACGTACGCCGGATGGTGGGGCTCGCGTCGGTGAAGGCAGCCGAGAGGGAGGGCGCCGGCGAGCAGTTCTAGGCGCCGCGCTCGCCGCGCCCGGTCGCAGGCGCCGCGGAACCCGCCGACTCGGAGCTCGGCCGGCGGGCTTTCGCGCAGGACGGCGCGGGGGCCATAATGCCCGCTCGCCGCGCCCCTCCCGACCTCGAGGAGGGACGCGCGGCCGACGGGAGACCGGCATGAAGCTCGCGCTGCAGCTCATCGAGGCGCTCTCGGTCTTCCTCGTCATCTTCTACCTGTACTGCCGGTCCCCCGCGTTCCGGCCGCTCAAGCCCGACTGGCCCCGCCCCCGCGGCAAGATCCGCCTGTACCTCGTCTTCAGCGGCATCGCGATCCTCGGGAACTACCTCGGCGTGCCGGTCGTCGGCGGGCAGGCCATCGTGAACGCGCGGGCGGTCGGCTCGACGCTCGCCGGCCTGCTGGGCGGCCCCGCCCTCGGGATGCTCGTGGGGGCCACCGCCGGCCTGCACCGCGTGACCGCGATGACCGGCGCGGCCGCGTTCCCGGGCGCCGTCTCCACCACGCTGGAGGGCCTCCTCGGCGGCCTCGTGCACGTCGCCCTGAAGCGCCGGCCCGAGCGCCTGATGACGCCGCGGGTCGCCTTCGCGACGACCCTCGTCGGCGAGATCCTCCACATGGTGATCGTGCGGTACCTGACGCAGGCGCCGCCCGAGCAGGCCATCGCGATCGTGAAGGCGATCGCCGGGCCCATGGTGATCGCGAACCCCATCGGCGCCGCGCTCTTCATGGCGGTGCTCCTCGAGCGCCAGCGCGAGCAGGACCGCGTCGCGGCGACGTCCTCGGCCCGCGCCCTCAAGGTCGCGGACCGCACGCTGCGCCTCCTCGTGCGCGGGATCGGCCGCGACACCGCCGGCGAGCTCGCCGCGATCATCAAGGAGGAGACGGGCGTCGGCGCGGTGGGGGTCACCGACACCGAGCGCGTCCTCGGCTGGGCCGGCATGGGCTCCGACCACCACCTGCCGGGCAACCCGATCGCCTCGCCTTACACGCGCCAGTCGATCGCGGAGAACGCGGTCGTGTTCGCCGACGGCGTCCGCCAGGCCTACGACTGCACGGTGTCGCCGAGCTGCCAGCTCAGCTCGATGGTGATCGCGCCGCTGCAGGTGGACGGCAGCGTCGTCGGGACGGTCCAGCTCTTCGAGCCGCGCGGGCGCCGCTTCCTCAACATGAACAAGTCGCTCGGCGAGGGGCTCGGCGCCGTGCTCTCGAGCCAGCTCCTCATCGCGCGCTACCAGGAGCAGAAGAGCCTGCTCGTCATGTCGGAGCTGAAGCTCGCCCAGGCGCAGGTGAACCCGCACTTCCTGTTCAACGCGCTCAACACCATCATCGCCATCCTGCGCCGCGACGGCGACCGCGCGCGGGACCTGCTCATCCACCTCTCGAACTTCTTCCGCAAGAACCTGAAGCGCTCGAGCGACGTGTCGACGCTCCGCGAGGAGCTCGAGCACGTCGGCGCGTACCTCGAGATCGAGAAGGCGCGGTTCGAGGGGCGCATCGCCGTCGAGACCGACGTGGACCCGGAGCTCCTCTCGCTCGAGATGCCCGCGTTCACCCTCCAGCCGCTCGTCGAGAACGCCTTCAAGCACGGGCTCTCGGACATGCTCGGCGAGGGGCGCGCCACCATCCGCGCCTTCCGGAAGGACGGCGCGGCGCTCATCGAGGTCGAGGACAACGGCGGCGCGTGGAAGGAGCAGCCGCGCGAGAAGGCCGGCCTCGGCATGCAGATCGTCGACAAGCGCGTGAAGAACCTCTTCGGCGAGGCGTTCGGCCTGACCGTCACCTGCGTGCCGCAGGAGCTCACGCGCGTGACGGTGTGCCTGCCCGGGAAGGGAGCCGCCGCGTGATGCGGGCCCTCATCGTGGACGACGAGCTGCACGCGCGCGAGGAGCTCGAGTCGCTCCTCCTCGAGACCGGCGCGTTCTCGATCGCGGGCCGCTGCGGCAACGCCGTCGAGGCCATCCAGGCCATCCGCAAGCAGCGGCCGGACGTGGTGTTCCTCGACATCCAGATGCCGGCCATCTCCGGGTTCGAGCTCCTCTCGATGCTGGACGACGACGAGCTGCCGGCGATCGTCTTCGTCACCGCCCACGACGCGTTCGCGCTGCGCGCCTTCGAGGAGCGCGCCCTCGACTACCTCCTGAAGCCCGTCTCGCGCGAGCGGCTCGCGAAGACCGTGGAGCGGCTGCGGAAGCTCCCCGGCGCCGAGGCCCGGCCCGGGTACCCGCGCGCCGAGATCCGGCGCATCCCCTGCCTCGCCGCCCGCGCGATCAAGCTGGTGGACGTCCCGGAGGTCGAGTTCGTGCGGTCGAGCGAGGCCGGCGTGTACGTCGTCACCGCGAAGGCGGAGCTCTTCACCGAGCTCACGCTGAAGGTGCTCGAGGAGCGCGCCGGGCTCGTCCGCTGCCACAAGCAGTTCCTCGTCAACGCCGACCAGGTCGACGAGATCAGCATCGACGAGGGCCTCGCGGTCATCCGGACCCGGTCCGGGAAGGACGTGCCGGTGAGCCGCCGGCACCTGCCCGCCGTGAAGGCCCGCCTCGATCTCTGAGGCCCGCCGGTCACCCCGCGAAAGACCCCGCTCCCCTCCGCTCCGCGACCGGTCGCCCGGAACGGGCGGGGTGCGCCCGCGCCGCGTGCGAGACCAGCGTGACGGAAGCTCCGCGAACGCCGGCGTCTCGAACCGCAGGAGAGCGACATGACGTGGACGCAGACCTACGTGCCCCTCGGCAACCTCCACCTCTCCGCGCTCGTGGCGGCGATCCCCGTGGTCGTCCTCCTCGCGGCGCTCGCGTTCTTCCACGTGAAGGCGCACGTCGCGGCGCTGCTCGGGCTCGTGCTCGCCCAGGGCATCGCCGTCGGCGTCTACGGCATGCCCCTCGGCATGGCGGGGGCGACCGCCGCGTACGGCGCGGCCTTCGGCCTCCTGCCCATCGGCTGGATCATCCTGAACGCCATCTTCATCTACGACATCACCGTGAAGACCGGGAAGTTCGAGGTGGTGAAGGACACCATCGGAGGCCTCGCGGGCGACCGGCGCATCCAGGTGCTCCTCATCGCGTTCGCGTTCGGCGCGTTCATCGAGGGGGCCGCGGGGTTCGGCACGCCGGTCGCGATCAGCGCCGCGATGCTCATCGGCCTCGGCTTCAAGCCCCTCGCCGCCGCCGGCCTGGCGCTCATCGGCAACACCGCGCCCGTGGCCTACGGCGCGCTCGGCACCCCGATCATCACGCTCGCCAAGGTCACCGGCCTGAACGAGCTGGCCCTCTCCTCGATGGCGGGGCGCCAGCTCCCGCTGTTCTCGCTGATGGTCCCGTTCTGGCTCGTGTGGGCCATGGCCGGGTTCCGCGGGATGCTCGGGGTGTGGCCGGCGTGCCTCGTCGCGGGGCTCTCCTTCGCGATCCCCCAGTTCCTCGTCTCGAACTTCATCGGGCCGAACCTCGTCGACATCGTCGCCGCGGCGTCCTGCATCGTCGTGACCTACGCCTTCCTCAAGGTGTGGCAGCCGAAGGAGGAGTGGCGGTTCCCCGAGGAGCGCGCGACGGAGGCCGCCGCAGCGCCGCAGCGCCGGTCCGTCGGCGCCGCCGCCGCGTTCCGCCGCCACACCTTCGGCGAGGCGTTCATGGGCTGGATGCCCTGGATCGTCCTCTCCGTCTCGGTGTTCGTGTGGGGCCAGCCCGCCGTGAAGAGCTGGCTGAACGGGCTGTTCAACCCGACGTTCGACGTGCCGTTCCTCCACAACCTGGTCCTCAAGGCGCCGCCCGTCGCCGCCAAGGTCCACCCCGAGGCGGCGCGGTTCAGCCTGAACCTCCTCTCCGCCACGGGCACGGCCCTCCTCCTCGCGGGCGTGGTCGCGGGCCTGTGGCTGAGGCTGTCGCCCGTCACGCTCGCCAGGACCTACCTCGGCACGCTGAAGCGGGTGCGCTACTCGCTCCTCACGATCGCCGCCATGCTCGCCCTCGGGTTCACGACGCGCTACTCGGGCTCCGACTCGACGATGGGCCTCGCGTTCGCCTCGACGGGCTTCCTGTTCCCGTTCTTCTCGCCGCTGCTCGGCTGGCTCGGCGTGGCGCTGACCGGCTCCGACACCTCGTCGAACGTGCTGTTCGGCAACCTCCAGGTGGTCTCGGCCCAGCAGATCGGGATGAACCCGATCCTCGCGGCCGCGTCCAACAGCTCGGGCGGCGTCATGGGCAAGATGATCGACGCCCAGAGCATCGTCGTGGCGTCGGTGGCGACGAAGCAGGACGGCCACGAGGGCGCCATCCTGCGCTACGTGTTCTGGCACTCGCTCGCGCTGGCGTGCCTCGTCGGCGTGGTCGTGCTCGTCCAGGCGTACTGGCTGCAGTGGATGGTCCCCCACTAGAGGGGGCCGGCGTCACGGGGCTGCGCCCAGATTCGCCGGGGAGGGCGTCGCGGCGCCCCTCGTCAGCCTTAAGCCATGACGTGAGCCCGGGAAGGACGGTTGCACCCCCGCTCGCCAACCCGGTTGCATGGCCCCTGGCCGCCAGGTCGCCTTCCTGGCGGCGACATGCCTACGGGGGGCACACATGCAATCGAGAGGGACGGTCCTGGCGCTGGCGCTCGCGTCGCTGGTCTTCACCGCGTGCGGTACGCAGCGCTCCGGAGGAGAAGGTGACGGTACGGCGCTGAGCGTCACCGCCGTCGTCGTGGGGACGCCCATCGACGTCATCGTCATCGACGTGACGGCGCCGGATCTCGCGACGCCGCTGGTGTTCAACCTCACCGCCGTCGACGGGGTCGCCGCGGGGACGATCAGGGTCTCGCCTGGCACCGCCCGCACGATCCGCGCGCGGGGCTACGACACCACCGGCGAGATCACGCACGAGGGATCCGTCACGGTGGACGTGGCGCGCGGGACGAACGCCGCCGTCTCGATCCCCATGGTGCCGAGGTCCGGGCAGCTCCCGGTCAGCGTGGTGATCGGGCCGGTGTCGATCGTGGTGCAGCCCCTCGTGATGGAGCTGGTGCCCGGGGGAACGGCCCAGGCGACGGCGATCATCCGGGCTCCCAGCGGCGAGCTGGTGATCGCGGCGCCCCAGTGGGCGAGCACGGATCCCAGCGTCGCGACCGTCGACGATCTCGGGCTCGTGACGGCGCGGCGCGACGGTGACGCGCAGATCGTGGCGACCTACGGGGGCACGGCGGGCGTCGCCTCGCTCCACGTCGCGACCACGGCGCTGCCGTCGTACCCGGGGACCGTGCGGCAGCTCGGCACCGCCGGCGGCGACCGCGCCACGGCGGTGTTCCTCGGCTCGGCCGGAGACCTCCTCCTCGCCGGCGTCGTGGGCGACGCGTTC
This sequence comes from Anaeromyxobacter sp. SG64, assembly GCF_022690745.1. Classification (NCBI taxonomy): domain Bacteria; kingdom Pseudomonadati; phylum Myxococcota; class Myxococcia; order Myxococcales; family Anaeromyxobacteraceae; genus Anaeromyxobacter; species Anaeromyxobacter sp. SG64. The sequence continues at coordinate 61,239 of NZ_JALCZB010000002.1, forward strand.
CCGGGCTTCACGAGCGCGGGGCTGAGCGACGCCTTCGTCGCGAACCTCGACCCGCTCGCCGCGCCCGTGTGGACGAGCCAGTTCGGGAGCGCGGACGCGGAGCGGGTGTCCTCCGCCGCGATCGACGCGGCGGGCGACGTGTACCTCGTGGCGCAGCGGTGGACGACCTCGTTCGTGACCGACGGGGGTTCGTACCTGGGCTCGTCTCTCGAGAAGGTGAGCGCCGCGGGGCTCCACGAGTGGTCGCAGCCCAGCATCGTCGCGAGCGGCTGGACGCTCACCCAGATCGCGTCGGTGGCGGCGGCGCCCGGGGGCGACGGGGTGCTGGTCGCGGCGATGGGCAGCGGAGGGAGCCTCGTCGCCACCGTGGACGGCGCCGGGCTCCAGCAGGCGGTGACGTCCGTGGTGCCCGGCTTTGCGTTCGACGTGGCGTCGAGCGCGGCCGGGCCGGTCGTGTCGGGCTGCTTCGCGAACACGACGGGGACGAGCTTCTGCGGCCCGACCTCGCCGGCCGGGGGCGCGTTCGTCACCGCCTTCGACGCGGCCGGGAGCGTCCGGTGGGATACGCGGCTCAGCGACCTCACCGTCTCGCAGGTCCTGACCACGATCGCCCTCGACGCCGCGGGCGACGTCTACGCCGCCGGCCACCGCACCGTCGTCGGCTCCGGCAACACCGACGTCGTCCTCGTCAAGCTGGACGGGGCGACCGGAGCCGTGCTGTGGACCCGGGTGCTCGACTGGTCCGCCTTCGAGATGCCCAGCCAGGTCGCCCTCGACGCGGCGGGAGACGTCTACGTCGTCGGTTTCACCGACGGCGGTGGCTTCGGCGGCAGGGACGCGTTCGTGATGAAGCTCGATCCCGCGGGTACCGAGCTGTGGATGCGTAGCATCGGGACCGCCGCGTCGGATCACGGCTCGGCGATCGCCATCGGCGCCAACGGCGTCGTGGTGGTGGGCTCGACGGCGGGCGCCTTCCCGGGCGCCACGAACGCGGGCAACACGGACGTGTTCATCACGACGGTGGGGTTCGGCGGCGAGCCGCTCTGATCGCCGCGCCCGACCGACGGATGGCGCGGCGCTCAGGTTCTCGAGCGTCGCGCCGGCGCCGTTCCCCGGCCTCCCTCGCCGCGTGGAGAGGGAGGCCGGGGGGCTGCGAATCGAACCGGCGGTTCCTGACCGCGGTCGGTCACGGCGCGACGAGCGCCGGGACGAGGGCGTTGTTCGACTCGTCCCGCTCGTACACGAACGTCCCCTTCTGCGGGTTCTCCGCCGTGTCCGCGAGCAGGCCGACGTACCCGGGGACGGTGGAGCTGAAGGTCAGCGCGACGTCCCGCTCCTCACCCGGAGCCATCACGTCCACCCACGCGAGCGCGACCTGCAGATCGCAGTCGAACCCGGCGTCGTCACACTCCGTGATCTGCGCGTCTCCGGTGACGTACGCCGCGAGGTAGAACCCGCTCGCGCCGGTGGGGCCGCTCGTGCGCCCGTCCCCGAGGTTCTTGAGGTGAGCGGTGACCGTGACGGTCTCGCCTGCCTGGATGGTCGTCGGCCCGGCCATCCCCGTGACCGCCACGTCGGACTGCGTGACCGTGACCCGACTCCCCAGGAGCGTGTTGTTGCGCTCGTTCGTCTCAGGGATGCGCTCGCCGCCGTAGCCGTCGGGACCATCCACGATCGCGCCGGCCCAGAACGTCCCCGGCCCGGAGCCGCCACCCGCCGGCACGTTCATCGTGACCGTCTTCTCCTGCCCGGGCGCGAAGTCCGAGAACCAGCCCGAAGCCCACGCCGGGTCGTCTGCCGTGATCGTCGCGTCGGACGAGAAGTAGACGACCACGTACACGCCGCCGGGAGAGTTCGTCGCGACGTTGCCGATGTTCTTCACCGTCGCCACGTACGTGGCCGGCTCCGCCTTGTTCACGACCGCGGGGACGTCCAGCCGCGTCACCACGAGATCCGGCCCGACCGCCGTGAACGCCGGAACGAGGGCGTTGTTCGACTCGTCGCGCTCGTAGACGAACGTCCCCTTCGCCGGGTTCTCGCCCGTGTCCGCGAGCAGGCCGATGTACCCGGGAATGGTCGAGCTGAACGTGAGCACGACGTCCCGCTCCTCACCAGGAGCCATCGTGTCCACCCAGACGAGCGCGCGCTGGAGGTCGCAGTCGAAGCCGGCGTCGTCACACTCGGTGATGTTCGCGTCGCCGGTGACGTACGCCGCGAGATAGAACCCGCTCGCGCCGATGGGTCCGCTCGTGCGCCCGTCCCCGAGGTTCTTGAGGTGCGCGGTGACCGTGACGGTCTCGCCTGCCTGGATGCTCGTCGGCCCTGCCATCCCCGTGACCGCCAGGTCGGACTGCGTGACCGTGATCTGCGTCCCGAGCAGCGTGTTGTCGTCCTCGTTCGTCTCGGGGACGCGCGCGCCGCCGTAGCCGTCGGGGCCGTCCACGATCGCGCCGGCCCAGAACACCCCCGGCCCCGAGCCTCCGCCGGCCGGCACGTTCATCGCGACCGTCTTCTCCTGCCCGGGCGCGAAGTCCGAGAACCAGCCCGAAGCCCACGCCGGGTCGTCGGGCGTGATGGTCGCGTCGGACGAGAAGTAGACCACCACGTACACGCCGCCGGGCGAGTTCGTGGCGACATTGCCGATGTTCTTCACCGTCGCCACGTACGTGGCCGGCTCCGCCTTGTTCACGACCGCGGGCACGTCCAGCCGCGTCACCACGAGGTTGGGCCCGTCGAGCGCGGCCGCCGACGAGCCGACCGCGAGGGCCACCACGACACCCAAGAGCTTCGAGCGCATCCAACTCCTCCGCGAGGCGCCCGCGCCTGGAGCGGGAGCTCGCCCCATGCGCGACCGCCTCATGACTGGTTGTGAAGCACACATCGCTAGCACGCTCAGCGCACGGGCGGCGCGGGCGGATTGTCGCAGGGACGCCACGCGCGCGGCGGGCGGCGCGGTTGCGCCAGCCGCTCCAGCGAGTCACGAGCGAGGTCCCGGAATCGCGCGCTCGCGCGCCCGTCGGCCCCTCACCGCTCAGCGATTCACGTTCACCACGAGCCGCCCGCGGACCTTGCCCGCGAGGACGTCGCGGGCCGCCCCGATCGCCTCGCCGAGCCCGATCTCGTGCGTGATGGCGTCGAGCTTGGTCGCGTCGAGGTCGCGCGCCAGCCTCGACCACGCCTCGAGGCGGAGCGCCCTGGGCGCCATCACGCTGTCGACGCCGTAGAGCGTGACGCCGCGGAGGATGAAGGGCGCCACCGTGGCCGGGAAGTCCATGCCCTGCGCGAGCCCGCAGGCCGCGACGGCGCCCCGGTAGCGGGTCGTCGCGCAGACGTTCGCGAGCGTGTGGCTGCCGACCGAGTCCACGGCGCCGGCCCAGCGCTCCTTGCCGAGCGGCTTGCCCGGCGCGGAGAGCTGGGCGCGGTCGATGACCTCCGCGGCGCCGAGCGACTGGAGGTAGCTCGCCTCGGCGGCGCGCCCCGTGGAGGCCACGACCCTGTAGCCGAGCCTGGACAGGATCGCGATCGCGACGCTGCCCACGCCGCCCGCGGCGCCGGTGACCAGCACCTCGCCGTCGCCGGGCTTCAGGCCGTGCTTCTCCAGCGCGAGGACGCAGAGCATGGCCGTGTAGCCCGCGGTGCCGATGGACATCGCCTGCCGCGACGTGAAGGCCGCAGGCACCGGCAAGAGCCACGCGCTCCTCACCCGCGCCTTCTGCGCGAGCCCGCCAAAGTGGCTCTCACCCACGCCCCACCCGTCGAGCAACACCCTGTCGCCCGGTGACCACGCGGGATCGCCGCTCGCCTCCACGACGCCGGCGAGGTCGATGCCCGGCACCATCGGGTACTTGCGCACGACCGGCGACGCGCCGGTGATGGCGAGGGCGTCCTTGTAGTTGAGGGTGGAGTACTCGACGCGCACGGTGACGTCGCCTTCCGGGAGCTGCGCCTCGTCGAGCTCGGCGAGGCGGGCCTCGTGCCCCGCGGCGGCCTTCTCCACGACGATCGCCTTGAACATTCGCGCCTCCTCCGTGCCCGTCCCCACTCGACGGGAGAGCGTCACGATCTCATGGTTCGCTCGGCGCGCTCGAGCCGCATCCGAGGTGCTGCGTTCGCGACCCGGGAAGAGCCGGCGCCGCAGAGCGACCTCGCCACGTCCAGAGCTAGGCGACGAGCTGGAACTTCGACTGGGGCGCGCCGCAGACCGGGCACTTGTCCGGCGGCGTGCCGAACTCGACGTCCCCACAGACGGGGCAGAGGTACACCTCCATCGTCGAGAGGTCGGCGCCGGACTCCAGCGCCTTCAGGGCCTGACCGAAGAGCCCTGCGTGGACCTTCTCGGCGGCGTTCGCGAACCCGAGCAGGTAGCGCGCCTTGTGGTTCTCGCGCTGGGCCTGCTCCACCATGGGCGGGTACATCTCGGTGTACTCGTAGGTCTCGCCGGCCACCGCGCTCTTCAGGTTCTCGAGCGTCGAGCCGACGCCGCCCATGTTGGCGAGGTGTCCGAGCGCGTGGATCGTCTCGGCCTCCGCCGCGGCACGGAAGAGCTTCGCGATCTGCGCGTAGCCCTCCTTCTCGGCCTGGCGCGCGAACGCGAGGTACTTGCGGTTCGCCTGGCTCTCGCCGGCGAAGGCGACCTTCAGGTTATCGACGGTGGCGGGCATGGTGGGTCTCCTGTTTGCGAGGCGAGATGGATACCACGGGCGAGCGCCGGCGCTCTTACAGCAGCACGTCCAGCGTGAGCCCGAGCGCCGTGTCCGTCGAGACCTTCGTCGGCGCGGGCCGGCTGTCGTGATTCACCGTGAACGACACCCCGAACGCCAGCGAGCGCGAGAGGCGCGTCGAGATCTTGGAGAGGCTGTTCAAGACGACCCTGCTCTCGCCGACGACGTTCGGCAGGACCTCGGCGTCCTCGGCGAAGAGGACGTCCTTGGAGATGGCGTACCTGAAGCCGAGCCCGGCGCGCGGGGCGTAGAGGGTGTCGTCGGGGAGCTGCGCGGCGGTGGGGTAGTACTGGTAGCGGGCCTCGTTCGCGAGCCGGAAGCCGAGGTCGGTGCGCAGGCTCGTCTTCCAGCCGGAGGGCCCGCCGGCGTCCACCCACACGACCGTCGCGCCGACCTCCCCCGTGCCGCGGAGCTCGACGCTCTTCACGTGGTCGGTCTCCGCCGCGCCGAGCACGTACGCGCTGTAGCGCTCGCCGAAGCGCCGATCGAGCCGGAGCTGGGCACCGGCCGCCTCCGCCACCGTCTGCGAGCCGGTGACGCCCGCCACGCGGTTCTGCCCGTAGCTCGCGGAGACCTTCGCGCCCCAGATCCACGACGCGCTCTTCCGCTCGGCGGCCGCGTTCGCGTTGAACGTCACCGTGTTCGAGTTGCCGGTGAGCGAGATGAGGCCGAGCCCGACGGTGCTGGACCAGCTCGTCGGGACCGCGTGCGCCGGCGCCGGGGGCGCAGCCGGGACCTCGAAGCGGGCGGGGACGACGGCCGCGACCCGGGCGGCGGCGTCGGCCGCACGGGCGGCAGCCTCTGCCGCGAGGAGCGCCGCGGCAGCCGCCTTCTCGGCTGCGGCGGCCGCGCGATCGGCGGCGACTTCGGGGGCCGCCGCGGTGGTCGCGGCGGGCGCCTCGGTCTGCGCCACGAGGAACGTGGCGAGGAGCATTGCGGCGGTGGTCATGTCGGTCTCGGGGGGTTCGGAGTCGGAATCGAGGGGGCGAGCGCACGGGCTCCGGGCTCGGAATCGTGCGGCAAAAGAGCGCGCTTCTCGGCGACCAGCGGGACGGGCGCGTGAAGCACGCTCGCCATTTTAGGCGAATGCGGCCATAAGGGTAGCTCTCCGGGGTACCTTTCCATCCTCGGCCCGAAAGGTGGGCCACAGATGGAGAGGAGCGGACGATTCAATGCCCGGCTGTCAGGCATTGGAGGTAATTTGCGCCCGTTCGCTTACTCCCCCCTTCAACATGAGGCTTGAAAAGTGACCAAAGTCAGAATCCTGACGTTCGCGGTGCTTGCGGCACTCGCAAACGCCGCGTCGGCCCAATCGTTCGAGCTCGAGCGGCTGCAGCTCGACCCTTCCGCGATCGGCTCCCTCGTCGTCGGGACGGGTGAGGTGAATCCCGCGAGGAGCTTCCGCCTTTCCGCTGCGGGCGACTGGGAGCATCGGCCGCTCGTGCGGCACGGCACCGAGCTGTTCGGCCGCCGCACCGGCGACGCGATCGTGAAGGACCGCCAGACGCTCCACCTCACGCTCGACTACGTCCCGGTGGAGCGCGTCGAGCTCTACGCCCGCGCGAGCTACGTCCTGAACCAGGACGGTGAGCGTGGCCTCTCGGCCGCGAAGAGCGACGGCTTCGGGATGCCCTCGTTCGGCATCCGCATCTCGGCGCTCTCGCAGCGCGACGGCGCCTCGCCGGTGAACGTCGCCTTCGCCGGCGAGTTCCTGCCTCCCTGGGGCACGGCGGGCGCGTTCGCCAAGTTCTCGAAGCCCGCGGCGCTGCTGAAGCTGGAGCTCGGCCGCGACCTCGGCAACGTGATCATCGGCGCGGAAGGCGGCCTCGTCGCGCGCGAGGGAGAGCAGATCCAGAACACGAACGTGGGCTCCGAGGTGATCTACGGGGCGACCATCGCGATGAAGGGGACCATCCGGCCCGAGCTGTCGTTCCGCGGCGCGACGCCCTTCGAGGCCGGCCCGAGCACCGCCGAGGTCCTCGCGGGCCTGCGCGCCGTCCTCGGCCCCGCGGAGCTGTTCGCGCTCGGCGGCCCGGGGTTCTTCAACGCGATCGGCACGCCCGAGTGGCGCGGCGTCGTCGGCCTCGCCTTCGGCATGGAGGGCGCGCGCGCGAAGAAGGAGGCCGCCCCCGAGCAGGCGGCGCCGCCGCCTCCGCCGCCCCCGGCCGCGGCCGCGCCGGTGGATCCCTGCGCTCCGGGGCAGTCGCACACGCCCGATCAGTGCCCCAACCTCGACGACGATGGCGATGGCGTCGCGAACAAGGACGACGCGTGCCCGACCGAGAAGGGCCTCCCTGAGCTGAAGGGCTGCCCGGCGAAGGACACGGACGGCGACGGCGTCCCGGATCACCAGGACAAGTGCCCGGACCAGGCCGGCCCTGCCGACAACCAGGGCTGCCCGCGCGTCGTGGTGCAGCCGGAGGCGAAGAAGATCGAGCTCCGCGAGAAGGTGCAGTTCGAGGCGGGGAAGGCCACCATTCGCCCCGAGTCGGACAAGCTCATCGAGGACATCGCGAACGTGCTGAAGGAGCACCCCGAGATCAAGCGCGTCCAGGTCGAAGGTCACGCGGACTCGAGCGGCAGCGCGGCCCTGAACAAGCGGCTCTCGCAGGCCCGCGCCGACGCCGTCGCGAAGGCCATCGCCGCCCGCGGCGTCGACAAGGCGCGGCTGTCCGCGAAGGGCTACGGCCCGAGCCGCCCGATCGCGTCCAACGACACGCCGGAGGGTCGCGAGGCCAACCGCCGGGTCGAGATCTCGATCGTGCAGTCCGAGTAGCGAGCCTCCGCTTCGCCGAAACCTCGAGGCCCCCGGTTCGCCGGGGGCCTCTTTTCTTCATTGGCGCAGATGCCCTCGAGCGCCTGCCGCCCGGCGTCGCCTGACTCAGGCGGCCATCCGCCCGCCTGTCGGCGCTGTCAGCCCCATCCGGTAGAACACGCCATGGCGACAGACCCGACGAACTCCTCGCCCGGCAAGGGTCGGGGTGCGGTCCCGTCCGACGAGGGTCCGTACAAGGACGAGATCGTCATCTCCTGGCCGGAGCTGCACCGCGACACGCGCTACCTCTCGCGCGTCCTGCACGAGCTCGGTGACTGGAAGGGCATCATCGCGATCACGCGCGGCGGCCTCGTTCCCGCGGCGCTCGTCGCCCGCGAGCTCGACATCCGGCTCATCGACACGGTCTGCATCGTCAGCTACGGCGGGGGCGAGTCCGGCGGCGCGGAGCAGAAGCAGGGCGAGCTCCGCTGGCTGAAGACGGTCCAGGGCGACGGCGACGGCTGGCTCCTCATCGACGACCTCGTCGACACCGGCCGGACCGCCCAGGCGGTCCGGGAGCGGCTCCCGAAGGCGCACTTCGCGACGCTCTACGCCAAGCCGCTCGGGCGCCCCATCGTCGACACGTTCGTGAAGGAGTTCCGGCAGGAGAAGTGGATCTACTTCCCCTGGGACATCGACTACCGGTTCGTCTCTCCGATCCGGCAGCGGCGCGAGACGGAGTGACGGCTCCGTGACCGCACCGCGCCTCGAGCTTCGGCACGTCACGAAGCGCTACGGGGACGTCGTCGCGAACGACGACGTCGCGCTCGCCGTCGCGCCCGGAGAGATCCACGCGATCCTCGGCGAGAACGGCGCGGGCAAGTCGACGCTGATGAAGATCGCCTACGGCGCGGTCGCGCCCGACGCCGGCGAGCTCCTCTGGGACGGCGCGCCGGCCGACATCCGCAGCCCGCACGACGCGCGCGCGCTCGGCATCGCCATGGTGTTCCAGCACTTCTCGCTGTTCGACTCGCTCACGGTCGCGGAGAACGTCTGGCTCGGCCTGTCCCGCACGGTGAGCCTGCGGGAGGTGGTCGAGGGGATTCGCGGGAAGGCGGCCGAGTACGGCCTCGACCTCGATCCGCACCGGCCGGTGCACGTGCTGTCCGTGGGCGAGCGCCAGCGCGTCGAGATCGTCCGGGCGCTCCTCGCGAACCCGCGGCTCCTGATCCTCGACGAGCCGACCGCCGTGCTCACGCCGCAGGCCGCCGACAAGCTGTTCGAGACGCTGCGGAAGCTCGCCGCCACCGGCTGCTCGATCCTCTACATCAGCCACAAGCTCCACGAGATCGTGGCGCTGTGCCACCAGTGCACCGTGCTGCGCGGCGGCCGCGTCGTGGCGAGCTGCGATCCGACCCGGGAGAGCACCGCGAGCCTCTCGCGCCTGATGATCGGCGCCGAGCCGCCCCGGCTCGAGCGGCGCCCCGCGAGCGCCGGCGCGATCGCCCTCTCGACGCGGGAGCTCACCCTCGAGAGCCACGACCGGTTCGGCGTCGCGCTCGAGGACGTCTCGCTCGACGTCCGCGCAGGAGAGATCGTCGGCATCGCCGGGGTGTCCGGAAACGGCCAGCAGGAGCTGCTCGCGGCCCTCTCGGGCGAGGACCCGCGCGCCGACGCCGGCGCGATCCAGCTCTTCGGGCAGCCGATCGGCCGGATGGGCGCGGCCGCGCGCCGCAAGCGCGGCCTGCACTTCGTCCCCGAGGAGCGGCTCGGCCGCGGCGCGGTGCCGGCGCTCTCGCTCGCGAACAACATGCTGCTGACGCGCAAGGAGGCGCTGCGCGCGTTCGGCTGGATCGACCGCGCCGCGCTCCGCGACCAGGCCTCCGGCGTGCTCCGGCGGTACTGGGTGAAGGCCGCGGGCCCGTCCGCCGCGGCGCGGAGCCTCTCGGGCGGCAACCTCCAGAAGTACATCGTCGGCAGGGAGCTCGACGCCGTCCCCAAGGTGCTCGTCGTGGCGCAGCCGACCTGGGGCGTGGACGTCGGGGCGGCGTCGCAGATCCGGGCGGAGCTCGTCGCGCTCCGCGACGCGGGGTGCGCCGTGCTCGTCGTCTCCGAGGAGCTCGAGGAGCTCTTCGCGCTCGCCGACCGGCTCCACGTGATCGCGAAGGGGCGCCTCTCACCGTCGATCCCGACGGCCGAGGCGACCGTCGAGCAGATCGGCGAGTGGATGAGCGGGCTGTGGGCGGGCGGCCCCGGTCAGGCGGCCGCGCTCGCCGGAGGGAGCCCATGATCCGCCTCGACGTCCGCCCGGTGCCCTCGCTCAGGATGAGCGTCCTCTCCCCGCTCATCGCGCTCGCGGTGACGGTGGCCGCCGGGGGCGTGCTCTTCCTCGCGCTCGGCAAGGACCCGGTGCGCGTGCTCTCGATGTTCCTCGTCGAGCCGTTCCACGGCGTGCGCGCGCTCACCGAGCTGGGCCTCAAGTGCACGCCGCTCATCCTGTGCGCGCTCGGCCTCGGGCTCTGCTTCCGCTCGAACGTGTGGAACATCGGCGCCGAGGGGCAGTTCCTCATGGGCGCCATCGCGGGGGGCGGGCTCGCGCTGTGGGTCACGACCGCGTCGGTCGCGCTCTCGCCGTGGGCGTTCTTCCCGCTGGTGGTGACGGCGGGGGCCGCGGGCGGAGCGGCGTGGGCGGCGATCGTGGCGCTCCTGCGGGACCGCTTCAACGCGAACGAGATCCTGGTCAGCCTGATGCTCGTCTACGTGGCGGACCTCTTCCTGTCCTGGCTCGTGTTCGGGCCGTGGAAGGACCCGCGGGGCTTCAACTTCCCGCAGACCGTGCAGTTCGCGGCGGCGACCGAGATCCCGCGGTTCGTGCGCGGCATGCGGCTGCACTGGGGGTTCGCGTTCGCGCTCGTCGCGGCCGTCCTCATGTGGCTGTTCATGTTCCGGACCCACCGCGGCATCCAGCTCCAGATCGGCGGCCCCGCGCCGGCGGCGGCGCGCTACGCGGGGTTCTCGTCGCGATCCGCGGTCTGGACGACGCTGCTCGTCTCGGGCGGGCTCGCCGGCGTGGCCGGCGCCTTCGAGGTGGCCGGCCCGATGGGCCAGCTCACGCCGCACGTGGCGAGCGGCTACGGGTTCACCGCGATCATCGTCGCCTTCGTGGGCCGGCTCCATCCGCTCGGCGCGGTGCTCGCCAGCGTCGTGCTCTCCGCGTTCGTGATCGGCGGGCAGCTCGCGCAGTCGCGCGTCGGCCTGCCCGCCTCGGTGAGCGGCGTGTTCCAGGGCATCCTGCTCCTCGCCCTGCTCGGCTGCGACACCCTCATCCACCACCGCCTCCGGCTCGTCCGGTGGACCTGGAGGACCGCGCCTTGAGCGAGGTCGCCCTGCTCGTCGCCGCGACGCTCGCCGCGGGCACGCCCCTCGCCATCGCCGGCCTCGGGCTGCTCCTCAACGAGCGCGCCGGCATCCTGAACCTCGGGGCCGAGGGCATGCTGCTCATCTCGGCCGTCGCGGGCTTCGCGGCGGCGTTCCACGGGGGGAGCGAGTGGCTGGGCTTCGCCGCGGGTGCCGCGGCGGGTGCGGCGGTGGCGGCCGTGTTCGGCTGGCTCGTGGTGTGGCTGAACACGAACCAGTACGCGACCGGGCTCGCGGTGAGCCTCTTCGGCTCGGGGTTCTCCGCGTTCGTGGGGATCGACTACGTCGGGCGGCAGCTCGGCGAGCAGCGCGCCCACGCGGTGCCGATCCTCGGCGAGCTGCCGTTCCTCGGCCCGGCCCTCTTCCGCCAGCACCCGATGGTCTACGTGGCGGTCGCGCTCGTCGGGGCCGCGTCCTTCTTCCTCTACCGGACGCGCGCGGGGCTCGTGCTGCGGGCGGTCGGCGAGTCGCCGCAGTCCGCGCACGCGCTCGGCTACGGCGTGCGCCGGATCCGCCTCGCCGCCGTGGTGACGGGCGGCGCGCTCTGCGGCGTCGCGGGGGCGTTCCTCTCGGTCGTCTACACGCCGCTCTGGGTCGAGGGCATGGTCGCGGGACGCGGCTGGATCGCCCTCGCGCTGACGGTCTTCGCGACGTGGCGGCCAGCCCGGATCCTCCTCGGCGCGTATCTGTTCGGCGGCGTCACCATGCTGCAGCTCCACCTGCAGGCGCAGGGCGTGGAGCTGCCGAGCCAGTTCATGGCGATGCTCCCCTACGTCGCGACCGTCGTCGTCCTCGTCCTCATCTCCCGGAATCCGCTCTGGATCCGCCTCAACATGCCCGCCTCGCTCGGGAAGCCGTTCTTCCCGGGCGCCTGAACGGCGGGACGCAGCGCCTCACCGCAGTCACCACCGCACCTAGAGAGAGGGGAGCCACATGACTCGTTCGTTCGTCCGCAAGCTCGCGCTCGGCGCCGTCGTCCTCGGGGCGACGCTCGCAGCCTGCGCCAAGAAGGAAGAGGCGCCGCCCGCGCCCGCCGCCGCCCCCACCGCGAAGGCCGAGCCGCTGAAGGCCGCCTTCGTCTACGTGGGCCCGGTCGGGGACTCCGGCTGGAGCTTCTCGCACGACCTCGGCCGCAAGAACGCGCTCGCGAAGTTCGGCGACAAGGTCACCACCACCTTCGTCGAGAAGGTCCCCGAGGGCCCGGACGCCGAGCGCGTCATCCGCGACCTCGTCGCCCAGGGCAACAAGGTCGTCTTCGCCACCTCGTTCGGCTTCATGGACGCGATGGTGAAGGTCGCGAAGGACCACCCGGACGTCTACTTCGAGCACGCCACGGGCTACAAGACCGCGGACAACCTCCGGGTCTACGAGGCCCGCTTCTACGAGGGCGCCTACCTCGCGGGCGTCGTCGCGGGCAAGATGACGAAGACGAACACCCTCGGCTTCGTCGCGTCGTTCCCCATCCCCGAGGTGCTCCGGAACATCAACGCGTACACGCTGGGCGCGCAGAGCGTGAACCCCAAGGTGAAGACGCGGGTGGTCTGGATCAACTCCTGGTTCGATCCGCCCAAGGAGACGGAGGCGGCGCAGTCGCTCATGAACCAGGGCGCCGACGTGCTGCTCCAGAACACCGACTCGACGGCCGTCCTCCAGGCCGCGGAGCGCAACGGCAAGTTCGGGTTCGGCTGGGACAGCGACATGAGCGCGTTCGCGCCGAAGGCGCACCTCGGCTCGGTCGCGCTGAACTGGACGGTCTACTACGAGAAGTCGTTCGGCGAGATCCTCGAGAAGCGGTGGAAGCCCGAGGTCACGAAGTGGGGCGTGAAGGAAGGAATGCTCGATTTCGTGAAGCCCGCCGCGTTCCTCCCCGAGGAGACGAAGAAGGCCGTCGAGGCCGCGCGCGAGGGGCTCAAGACCGGCACCGTCGCGGTGTTCAAGGGACCGGTCGTCGACAACACGGGCAAGGAGGTCCTCGCGAAGGACGCCGTCGCCGACGACACGTGGAAGGGCGCGATCAACTTCTACGTGAAGGGCGTCGAGGGGAAGGTTCCCTCGAGCATGTAGCCGACCTGGCCGTCTCACGGCACGGCAGCACAGCGGCCCCGACCGGCTTTCGCCGGCCGGGGGCCGTTCCATCTCTCGAGGCCTGAGCGGCGGCGTCACCGGTCACTGGCGCTCGTGGTGGCGCCGCTCCTCGTCCTCCTCGAACACGCCTTCCGCCGTCTCGTGCTCCCGCTCGATGGGCGGAGCGACGGTGCGCTCCCGCTCATGCGTCTCACGCTCGGCCGGGCGAGGCTCGGTCCGGCGCTCTTTCTGATCCTTTCCCTTCATGTCGTTTCCCCCTCACCCAACGGTAGCGCCGGGCGGCCGCCCAGGCCCGGCATCACCACCGCTGGCCGCCAGCGCGGGCGGGCGCTCGCCGCCCCGTCCCGCGCCGCGCGAGAGAGCGCCCGGGCTTCCGCGGAGCGCGCAGGCGGGAGGTCCCTCTCGAAGCACGCCTCAAGGCGTCACGATCGGCCACTGCGGCTCGAACTTGTCGAGCATGCCCATCAGCTCCGCGAGCTTCTGGACGTTGCCCACCGCCTGGATCCTGCCCGCCTTCACCTCCGTCTGGAAGTCGGTCTGGCCGAGGAGGATGGCGTTCAGGGTCGCGCGGGCGAGCGTGAAGCTCGCGTCCGCCGCCGGGTCGAGCCCCGGGTGATGAGTCAGGGCGGAGTTGGACAGGTTGAGGGCGTAGCTCTCGTTGCGCTCGGTGAAGGTCCAGTTGAGGAGCATGCGCTGGCCGTTCGCCTTGGCCGCGTCGAGGAGCACGCCCCAGTAGTCGAACAGGAGGGGGATCGTCATCGACCGGATCGTGTCCGCGCTGCCGGTCGCCGCGCCTCCCGGCGCCGGCGCGAGCCCGTCCCGCAGCTCCTGGGCGCCGGACAGGTAGAAGTTGCGCCAGATGGGCGACTCCGCCTGATAGCCGAGCTGCTCCAGGGCGGCCGCCTGCAGCTTGCGGGCCTCGACGTTGTCGGGCTCTGCGAAGACCACCTGGTTCATCAGCTGCGCGACCCAGCGGTACTCTCCGTGCTTGAAGTCCTGCTGTGCCCTCGCCGTCACCACGCTCGCGCCGCCCATGTACTCCACGTACTTCCTGGCGGCCTCGACCGGCGGCAGCGGATCCAGGTTGGCCGGATTCCCGTCGAACCAGCCGAGGTAGCGCTGGTAGATGGCCTTCACGTTGTGCTTGAGGGTGCCGTAGTGATCGCGCACGTACCACAGCTTCGCCAGGCTCGCGGGGAGCTTGATCACCTCGGCGATCTCGACGGGGACGTAACCCTGGTTGAGCAGGTGCAGGGTCTGGTCGTTCATGAACTTGTACAGGTCGCGCTGATCGGCCATGAGCTGCACCGCCGGGCCCCTCCCCCACCGCGGCCAGTTGTGCGAGGCGATGAGCACGTCGGCCTGGCTCCCGTACCGGGCGATCAGCTCGTCCAGGCTCGCCGCCCATTTCCTGGGATCGCGCACCTGGGCGCCGCGCGGGGTCAGCGTGTTGTGCATCAACGGACAGGCGATCTCCGCCGCGTCCAGCACCCGGAGCTCGGGGAAGTAGAGGGTCATCTCGGCCGGCGCTTCCGTCTGCGGAGCCATCACGAACTCGATCTGCACGCCGTCCAGGTTTCGCGTCTCCCCGGAGCGCGTGATCGTGTCCGTGGGAGCGATGAGCGAGACGGTGCCGACCGACTGCGACTTCCCCAGCCCGTCGTCCACCGTCCCGGTGGCGGTCTTGGGCAGGAGGTATCCGAACATGTACGAGGCCCGCCGCGACATGGCCGTGCCGGCGTAGACGTTCTCGCTGACGGCCGCGTCCAGGAACCCCTCGGGAGCGAGCACGGTCACGTCACCGCTCAGGACGTCCGCCTCGGAGACGACCCCCTTCACCCCGGCGTAGTGGTCGTGGTGGGAGTGCGTGTAGACGACGGCCTTCACCGGCCGCACGCCGCGATGCTGGTAGTAGAGCTCCAGGGCTGCCTTGGACGTCTCGGTCGCGGTCAGCGGGTCGATCACGATCACGCCGCTCTGGCCCTCGACGATCGTCATGTTCGCGAGGTCGAAGTTCCGGACCTGGTACACGCGCTCGGTGACCTGGAAGAGCCCGTGGGTGAGGTTCACCTGGGCGTGCCGCCAGAGGCTGGGGTTCACCGTCGCCGGTGCCTCGGGCTGCTGCAGGAACTCGAACTCCTGAAGCGAGAACACGATCGTCCCGTCGTCCCTCACGATCGTCAGGTCCGGCAAGGTGGCGATGAATCCTCGCTGCGCGTCGTCGTAGTCCTGGCGGTCCGAGAACGGCAGCTCCTGCAGCACCTGTGCGTTGTGCGCGATCGTGGCCGGCTCGGCCGGCCCCGGGGCCGTCGCCTTGCGAGGGCCCGCTCTCGATCCGGCCGCGGCCGGAGTGGCCTGCAGGATCGCCGCCAGCAGCGCGACGGCGATCATCAGGCGGCGGAGCGTCGTCCTCTCCCCTGCGGTCGCGCCCCCGTTCGACGGCCCTCGCCGAGATGATGAAACGACTTCGACCGGCTCCGGCGCGATTTCCGCGAAGCCCCTCACGCTGGCGATGTTCATGACACCCCCAGGCGCGGGCACGCACCTCGAGCGCCTCGCGCCCAGGCCCACCCTAGGCTCGCGGGGCGCGACCACCGCGAGGGATGCAGGGGTGACACGGTCGCGTGCGCCAGCGAACCGCGATCGGTCGGCGGCTCCGCGAACCGCGGTGATGGCAGGCGAGACGAGCGCCCGCTCATCCGCCGGCGGCGCGCCCGAGCAAGGCGGACGCTCTCTCACCGGAAGAGCGCCGGCCCTGGCGCTCCCGGAGCGAACCTCCGCTCGACGGAGGGTGACGTCGCGTCTGGTAGCATGGACCCTCGCGATCCGGAGGGGCCCAATGGCGAGCAAGAAGGTTCCGAGGAGGAGAGCGGGGCGAACGAGCAAGGCCGCGAAGCCGGCGAAGCGGACGACTGCCCGTGGGAGCCGCCCTCGCCGCTCGACGGTGGCCGCCACGCCGCTCGAGCCGGTCCGGGGCGCGACCCGCAGGGACGTCGGCCACGTCCGGCTCGAGGTCGGGCCCGCGGGAGCGGCGCGGGTGAAGCGCGTGGTGTATCCGCCGGGTTTCCGCTGGTCCGTCGACATGAAGCCGGAGGTCGGCACCGATCTCTGCATGCACGGACACGTCGGCTTCCTCGCGAGCGGCGCGATCCGGATCGAGTACCCGGATGGCTGCGCCCTCGAGCTCGTGGCACCGCAGGTCGTGGCGATCGAGCCGGGGCACGACGGCGCCGTGATCGGCGACGCGCCGGCCGTGCTCATCGAGCTCGACTTCGAGGGGGCGACGGTCGAGCGCTTCGGCCTCCCGGCGTCGCATCGGCACGCGTGAACCTCCTCGCCCGAGCGTGACCCTGTCCATGGAGCCGCTGCCGTACATCGACGAGCACAGCCGGCCGATCGACGCTCCCGCCGACGCGGTCTGGACGGCGCTGCTGAAGGTCCTGCGCCGTGAGATGGGCGGCAGCGCGACGTTCGCGCGGCTCCTGGGCTGCGATCCGGCGCAGGGCACGGCCGCGTTCGCCGGACGGCCGGGGGAGACGGTGCCGGGCTTCAGGGTGGTCGAGGCCGAGCCGGGGCGGCGGCTCGCCCTGCGCGGTCGCCACCGCTTCTCCAGCTACGCGTTGACGTTCGTGCTCGACGGCGGCCGCCTGCGCGCGCAGACGCACGCGGCCTTTCCCGGCGTCCTCGGACGGCTCTACCGTGCGGCCGTGATCGGGACCGGCGGACACCGGATCATGACGCGGCGCCTGCTGCGCCAGGTCGCCCGCGCGACGTGAAGTGTCGGGCAGCGCGACCCCTCACGGAGCGTCACCCCACCCCGGCCGCTCGAGCGATGAGGAGCAACCCTGCCCCGACGGCGAGCGCCCCGGTGGCTCGCGCCACGCGCTCACCGGCCGGCGCGAGACGCTCGACGGTGATGGCCGCCGTCACGACGGCCATCGCGCGAAGGTCCATGACTCCGACGACCAGGAGGACCGCGGTCGGACCCGCACAGCAGAAGGTGCAGTGAAGGCCGAGGCGCAGGCCGTGGCGCCAGGCCGTGCCGGCTCCGGCTGGCAGCGCGCGGCCGCGCCCCGGCGCCTCCCGGCAACAGGCGAGGTGCCGCGCCTTCCACGCGGTGAGCTGGCAGGCGCCGGCCACGAGGACGACCCCGCCGACCGCGATCGGCACGGCGCGCGCGAGCGCCGGCTGCTGCATCTCGGCGGACGCCAGCGCGACCCCCAGCGGAAAGATGGCCACTCCGAGCACGGTCCAGACGAAGAAGTAGCCAGCGCCCACGAGCGCCGTCAGGAGACCGAGGCGCGCCTCGCCGGTGCTGCCGACGGCCTCGCGGTAGCGCCTCAGCATGGGGACGAGGGACGGCAGCATCATCGCCACCATCATCACGACCCACATGCCGAGGAAGGACGCCGCGGCGCCGAGCCACGTCTGTCCGGGCATCCGCATCCAGGCCATCGACATCGTCCAGCCGCCGGGCATCGGCATCCCGCCCATGGCCGACATCGACGCGCACCAGCCGATCGTCACCGCCGCGCTGCCAGCGAAGAGCAGCGCCGAGACGCCCAGGAACCTCTGCCGGGAAGCTCGCTCGGAAAGCTCGGAGAGCATGCGTGAGATCTCCCGTCCCGCAGCCGCGCCAGCAGCGCCGGTCTCGCTTCAGCCCCTGTAGTACTCGTCGTGGCGGCGCCACCAGACGCCCGTCTCGTTGCGCCCCCTGGGTGCGCGATCGAGCCACTGGTACATGCCCCAGAGCCCGTCGACCCCGCGCGAATAGGCGGAGTAGGTGTGGTAGACG
This sequence comes from Anaeromyxobacter sp. SG64, assembly GCF_022690745.1. NCBI lineage: Bacteria > Pseudomonadati > Myxococcota > Myxococcia > Myxococcales > Anaeromyxobacteraceae > Anaeromyxobacter > Anaeromyxobacter sp. SG64. The sequence continues at coordinate 79,012 of NZ_JALCZB010000002.1, forward strand.
ACGCCGTCCTCGAGCACGAACGCGCTCACGCCCGGCCGCTCGCGCGTGTACGTGGCCACGTCGGTGCCGGTCATGGCCGCGATCTCGGCGACGGGGCCCTCGCCGTCTTCCCCGACCAGCGCGCTCTGCTGCCAGGCCGCCCCCTCGCGCCGGTAGTTGTACTCGATGCCCCCCTCGCGCTGTTGCCTCTCGGTGAAATGGACGGCGAAGTCGAGGTTGAAGTCGCCGCCGAACGAGGACGCCCAGGGGAACGTCCACCCCATCCGCCGCTTGTAGGCCTGCAGCTTCGCGAGCGGCGCCCGCGACACGGCCGAGAGCGTGACGTCGTGGTGGGCCAGGTGGACGACGGAGCCGCTGAACCCATCGGCGATCGCCGAGCAGGACGGACACCCCGCCGCGTAGTCGGGCCCGAACATGAAGTGGTAGACGAGGAGCTGCGAGCGCCCGCGGAAGAGCTCCTTCAGCGAGGCGCTCCCCTCGTCGGTCTCGAAGCGATACTCCTTCTCGACCCGGACCCACGGCAGCTCCTGCCGCCGCCGCGCCAGCTCGTCGCTGCGCCGCGTCAGCTCCTTCTCCGCCTCGAGCAGCTCCAGCCGAGCTGCGAGCCACTCTCCACGTGTACCGGTGTGGTGCGTCGTCATCGCGCTCTCCCTTCCTGTCACGCTTCGGGGCGGCGTCGGTCCGCCCGCTGTCGGCAGGGATCGTTCCCTGCGTGGCCAGAGGTAACGTCCACCGAAGGGAGTCGGGAGTAACAACGGCGACGGGATTAGGTTCCGAAGATGGACGCCTCGATCACGGCGGCAGGGCGCGCGCTGCGCGCGGGGGATCCGCTCGGCGCGCTCGGGCGCGTGGCCCTGCGGGACGACCCGGCGGCCCTCGCGCTGCGCGGGATCGCGATGGCCCAGCTCGGGGACCTGGGGCGGGCGCGGGAGCTCTTGCGACGGGCCGCGCGTGGCTTCGGGCCGCGGGAGACGCTCGCGCGGGCGCGCTGTCTCACGGCGGAGGCGGAGGTGGCGCTGGCCGCGCGGGATCTCGCCTGGGCGCCGCGGGCGCTGAGCGAGGCCCTGCGCACGTTCGCCGCTCGCGGCGAGCGGGACAACGCGGCCCACGCCCGGCTGCTGCAGATCCGCCGCCTCTTGCTGCTCGGCCGGGTCGACGAGGCGGACGTCGCGTGCGCTCGGCTCGAGCTCGACGCCGGGCCCGCCCGGCTCGCGGCCGTGGCCGCCCTGGTGACCTTCGAGATCGCGCTCCGCCGGGGGCGAGCCGAACGGGCGCGCGCGGCCCTCGCGCGCGCGCGGGAGGCGGCGGCGCGATCGGGCATCGGGGCGCTGCGCGCCGAGATCGAGCAGGCAGGACGGGCCCTCGTCCTGCCGGCGGCGCGTCTCGTCGCCGCGGGCGAGGCGCGATCCCTGACCCTGGCGGAGGTGGAGGCCGTGCTCACCTCGTCGGACCTGGTCGTCGACGGCTGCCGGCGGGCGGTGCGCCGCGGGGAGCGGGTGGTGCGGCTCGCGCGCCGGCCGGCGCTGTTCGCGCTGCTGTGCGGTCTCGCGGAGGCGTGGCCCGGCGAGGCAGCGCGCGACGGCCTCATCCAGCGCGCGTTCGGCGCGCGTCGGACCAACGCCTCCCACCGCGCGCGCCTGCGGGTCGCGATGGGGCGCCTGCGTCACACGCTGCGGCCGCTCGCCGGGATCCGGGCCACCGCCGGTGGCTTCTGCCTGGTCGCGCCAGAGGCGGGCACGGTGCGGCTGCTGGCACCGCCCATCGAGAGCCCCGACGCCGCCGTCCTGGCGCTGCTCGCCGACGGCGAGGCCTGGTCGACCTCGGCGCTGGCGCTGGCACTGGGGTCCAGCCAGCGGACGGTGCAGCGGGCCCTGGCAGCCCTCGAGGAGGCCGGCCAGGTGCGCGCCCTGGGCCGCGGCCGCTCCCGGCGCTGGCTCTCCGCGCCAGTGGCCGGATTCGCGACATCCTTGTTGCTCCCGGTCTCCGACGGACACGGTCAGGATAGGGAAAGGGGCAGGCGATGAGCAGAGAGAGCGACTCGGAGCGGCCGGCCGAGGTGGTGCGCGAGTACGGGCCCTTCCCCGACGCACGGCGCGTGAACGGCGTCAGCTTCGACGGCAGCCTGGTCTGGTTCGCCAGCGGCGAGAAGCTGCAGGCCTTCGAACCGGCGAGCGGCAGGATCGTGCGCGCGCTCGACGTCCCCTGCGATGCCGGGACGGCCTTCGACGGCAGGCACCTCTTCCAGATCGCGGGCGATCGCATCCACAAGATCGACCCGGTGACCGGTGAGGTCCTCTCGAGGATCCCGGCTCCGGGTGGCGGCGCCGGAGACTCGGGGCTCGCCTGGGCCGAGGGTACGCTCTGGGTCGGCCAGTACCGCAACCGGAAGATCCACCAGATCGATCCCGACACGGGCGCGATCCTGCGCACGATCGAGTCGAACCGCTTCGTCACCGGAGTCACCTGGGTGGACGACGAGCTCTGGCACGGGACATGGGAAGGCGGCGAGGCCGAGCTCCGCCAGGTCGATCCCGAGACGGGCGAGGTGCTGACCCGCCTGACGATGCCCGAGGGCACGGAGGTGAGCGGGCTCGAGTCGGATCAGGGCGACTTCTTCTACGCAGGGGGCGGCGCGAGCGGCCGGATCCGCGCGGTGCGCAAGCCGCGCCGCCGGTCGGGACGCTAGACCGCGCGCGCTGGAAGGCGCTCGCGCTGGCCGATTCGCGCCGGCGCTCGGAGCACCTCGCCCCCTCGCCCAAGGCGAGAGGCGCTTCGCCAGGCCGGCAGCCGAGGCGCCGCGGGGCAGCCAACGCGCTCTCCTGCGAGGCGAGCCATCTCGCACGGCGTCGTTCGGATCCACGCGACGGGATCTCGCCGCGGCCGGCCACGAGCTCTCGCCGAGACGGGAGCTCGCCGGATCCCGTTTCGGGGCGCCGCCGCACGGAAACCGCTGCAGGGCACACGGATCCTCGCCGCGGCGCGCCTGGTACAGGCCATGCGATGGCGTCGGGTGTCCCACGCGAGACCGAGCGGCTCGAGCAGAGCTGCAGCTCGCCGTGGTCGAAGGAGCGGAGCCATGACGCGCACCCTCGCAGTGGTCCTGGCAGTGGCGGTGCCGGCGGCGGCGCTGGCCGAGCCGGCTCCTGCCTCGCCGGCGGCGCCCGCGCGCGTGCGCGTCGTCACCACCGCTCCCGCCCGCGGCACCCGATGGGCGGCAGGGAGCCTGGCGGCGGTGCGCCGGGCCGTCGTCTCCACGCGGACGCCGGCCTCGGTCCGCTCCGTGAACGTGCAGGAGGGCGCGTGCGTCCGCCAGGGCGAGCTGCTCGTGCGGCTGTCGGACGATGACGTCCGGGGGCAGCTCGCTGCGGCACGGACCGCGCTCTCGACCGCCGCCGCCCAGGAGCGCCGGATGGAGGTGCTCGCGGCGCAGGGGGCGGCCACCGCGGTCGAGCTTGACCGAGCGCGGGCGGAGCGGGCGCAGGCCCGTGCGGCCGTGGCGGCCGCGCGCGCGACCCTCGCCTACACCGAGATCCGCGCCCCGTTCGCCGGCACGGTGCAGGCCCGCCGCGTCGACGCCGGCGACCTCGTCGGCCCGGGCCAGCCGCTGCTCGAGCTGGAAGGGAGCGCGCTGGAGATCGTGGCGAGCCTCTCCGAAGCGGAGGCGCGCGGGATCGCGATCGGCCAGACGATCCGGTTCGAGGCGGGCGGTGAGGCCGGCGCAGCGCAGGTCTCGGCGCTCGCGGTCGGCGGCGATCCGCTGTCCCATCGCCGGACGCTGCGCGCTCGCGTGCAGCAGGGCGGCGCGACGCTCCGCAGCGGCGCCTTCGCCCGGCTCGTGCTCCCGGTCGACATTGCCGCGCCGCCGCGCGGGGTGTGGGTCCCGCGCAGCGCCCTCGTGGAACGAGGCGACCTCACCGGCGTCTTCGTCGTGACCGGAGGGCAGGCGCAGCTCCGCTGGCTCGCGCTCGGCGAGGGCGTCGGCGACCGCGTCGCGGTGCGCGCGGGACTGGAGGCGCGTGAGGCGGTCATCGACGCTCCGGGCAGCGCGCTGCGGGATGGGCAGCGGGTGGAGGTGACGCCATGACTTCTCCCTCGGAACACCGGGTCGGCCTGGCCGGCCGGCTCGCGCGCGGCTTCCTGCGCAGCAAGCTGACCCCGCTCCTCGTCGTCGCCTCGATCGCCCTCGGCGTCACCGCGGTCCTCCTGACGCCGCGCGAGGAGGAGCCGCAGATCATCGTCCCCATGGTCGACGTGCTGGTGCCGTACCCGGGCGCGACCGCGCGGGAGGTGGAGAGCCAGCTCACCGCGCCGCTCGAGCGGCGGCTGTGGGGCATCCCGGGCGTCGAGTACCTCTACTCGACCTCCACCCCGTCGGCGGCGTTCCTCACCGTGCGCTTCAAGGTGAACGAGCCGCTCGAGGCGAGCCTGGTGAAGGTCCACCAGGAGCTGGGCGCGCATCCCGAGCTCCTGCCCTCCGGGGCGCTACCGCCGGTGGTGCGGCTCCTCACCATCGACGACGTCCCCTTCCTGACGCTCACGCTCCACGGCGATCCGCAGCCCGCTGGCCAGCTGCGCGCCCTCGGGGAGGAGGTCGCGCGCGAGCTGGCGGCCGTCCCGCAGACGGCGCAGGTGCGGGTGCTGGGGGGCGCGCGCCGGGTGGCCCGGGTCGAGCCCGAGCCGGACCGGATGCGGACGCTGGGCGTGTCGATCGCGGAGCTGCAGCCGGCCATCGCGGCCGGTCAGGGGCAGCTCCCCGCCGGCGCGCTCGTGGATGCGGGCAGGCGCATCGAGCTGGAGGCGAACGGATTCGTGCGCTCCGCGGCGGACCTGCGCCGCCTGGTGGTCGCGGTCCGAGGCGACCGGCCCATCTACCTCGAGGACGTGGCGCGCGTGACGGACGGTCCCGAGCCCGAGCCGGCCGTCGTCCTGATGGCCGAGAGAGGGAAGCCCGGATTCGAGCAGGCGGTCTCCATCGCGTTGGCGAAGCGCGCCGGCGCGAACGCGCCCGAGCTGGCGAGGACGGTCGAGCACAAGGTGGCGACGCTGCGCGGCCGGCTCATCCCCTCCTCCGTGAAGGTGAGCGTCACCCGCAACTATGGCGAGACCGCGGGGGAGAAGTCGAACGAGCTCATCGAGCACCTCCTCCTCGCCACGCTGTCCGTGATCGCCCTCATCGCGCTCGCCATGGGCTGGCGCTCGGCGGTGGTGGTGGGGGTGGCGGTGCCGGTGACGCTCGCCCTGACGCTCGTCCCCACCTACCTCCTCGGCTACACGCTCAACCGCGTCACGCTCTTCGCGCTCATCTTCTCGATCGGCATCCTCGTCGACGACGCGATCGTGGTGGTCGAGAACATCCACCGGCACCTCCACCTGCCCGGGCCGAAGCGGAGCTTCGCCCGCACGGTCGTCGAGGCGGTCGACGAGGTCGGGAACCCCACCATCCTCGCCACCTTCGCCGTCATCGCCGCCATCCTGCCGAACGCGTTCGTGCGCGGCCTCTCGGGCCCGTACATGCGCCCCATCCCGGTGGGCGCCAGCGCGGCCATGCTCTTCTCGCTCGCGATCGCCTTCGTCATCAGCCCCTGGGCCGCGATGAAGGTCTTCCGCAAGGAGGGGCACCTGGCGGAGGTCGACGCGTCGGGGCTGCACCCGGCCGACGGCGGCCGCGACCCTGCGGACCCGCTCGCGGCCGAGCCAGCGGCGATCCCGGCGCGGGCGCAGGAGACGCGCCTCACCCGGCTCTACCGTCGCGTCATGGGCACGCTCCTCACCCGCGCCTGGAGTCGCTGGGCCTTCCTGGCCCTCGTGCTCGGGCTCCTCGCCGGGGCGGCGTCGCTCGTCGCGCTCGGGGCACTCAAGGTGAAGATGCTGCCCTTCGACAACAAGCGCGAGTTCCAGGTGCAGCTCGACCTGCCGGCCGGCACGGCACGCGAGGGGGCGCTCGCCGTCGGGCAGGAGCTGGCGCGGCGGCTCCTCCAGGAACCCGAGGTGAAGGACGTCCAGGTCCACTCGGGCGTCGCCGCGCCGTTCACCTTCGTCGGCATGGTCCGCCACAGCTTCCTGCGCGAAGGCGCCGAGCAGGTGGACCTCCAGGTGAACCTCGTCCCCAAGGGCGATCGCAAGGCGCAGAGCCACGCCATCGCGACGCGCGTCCGCCCGGCGCTGGAGGCCATCGCCTGGCCGCGCGGCGGCCGGCTCAAGCTGGTCGAGCTCCCGCCCGGCCCGCCCGTGCTCGACACCCTCGTGGCCGAGGTGTACGGCCCCTCGGCGGCGGAGCGCGACCGGCTCGCCGGCGAGGTCCTGGCGGCCTTCCGCTCGACGAAGGGCGTGGTGGACGTCGACTCGTCGCTGGCAGCGACGTCGCCGAAGCTGGCGCTCCGCCTCGACGCGGAGAAGGCCGCGCTGCACGGCGTCGCGCCGGCCGCGGTGATCCAGACGCTCGCGGCGGGCGGCGCCGGAGCGCCGCTCGGGAGCTTTCACGTCGAGCGGGGCGCGGAGCAGGTCCCCGTCGTGCTCCAGCTCGCGCCGGCGCGGCGGGCGCGCCTCGAGGATCTGCTGCAGCTCACCGTCCCGGGACGGCGCGGCCCGGTCCCGCTCTCCGAGCTCGTCAGCCCGGAGGACGGAAGAGTCGACCCGCCCGTCTTCCACAAGAACCTCATGCCGGTCGCATACGTCCTCGGCGACCTCGCGGGCGAGATCGAGAGCCCGGTCTACGCGCTCTCGGCGCTCGACAGGAAGCTCGACGCGCTTCGCGACGCCGGCGGGGAGCAGGTGCCACGCCTCGGCCTCGCCCACCCCGCGTCCACCGAGCAGCCGGCGCTCAAGTGGGACGGCGAGTGGCACATCACGCTGGAGGTCTTCCGCGACCTCGGCCTCGCCTTCGCCGTCGTGCTCGTCCTCATCTACATCCTGGTGGTGGGCTGGTTCCAGAGCTTCACGGTGCCGTGGGTGATCCTCGTGCCGATCCCGCTCTCCCTCATCGGCATCCTGCCCGCACACTTCGCGCTCGGCGCCTTCTTCACGGCGACCAGCATGATCGGCTTCATCGCCGGCGCCGGCATCATCGTGCGCAACAGCATCATCCTCGTCGACTTCATCGAGCTGAAGCTGCGGGAGGGGATGCCGCTCGCGGCCGCGGTCGAGGAGGCGGGCGTGGTCCGGTTCCGCCCCATGCTGCTCACCGCCGCGGCCGTGCTCGTCGGGAGCGCCGTGATGCTGGCCGACCCCATCTTCCAGGGCCTGGCGGTGAGCCTCATGGCCGGCGAGGTGGCGGCGACGCTGCTCTCGCGGCTCGCCGTGCCGGTCCTCTACTTCCTCGTCGCCCGCCGCGGCCGCGCCGCCGAGCTCCAGCGCGAGGGCGCGCTCGCCCCGGGGCGGCGCGGCGCCTCCGCGGCAGGCCCGGCGATCGCGGTCGTAGCTCCCCTGGTCACGGCGTCCCGTTCAACAGCCACCTGAGCTCTCCCGCGCGCTGGCCGATCGCCTTCGGCACCCGCGTCATCGCGAGCCCCGATGGCAAGCGGGGCCGTCTTCGTCTAGGTTTGCCGCCGCGCGACGCCACCGCCCGCCTCCGGGAGGCGCGCCGCGAGGGAGCCAGGCATGAAGGTCGTCGCATTCAACGGCAGCGCACGGAAGGACGGCAACACTGCGCTCCTCATCGGCCGGGTGCTCGACGTGCTCGAGCGCGAGGGGATCGAGACCGAGGTCGTGCACCTCGCCGGCCACGACATCCACGGCTGCACCGGCTGTCGCCGCTGCGGCGAGCGTCGCGACCGACGCTGCGCCCGGAACGACGACATGGTCAACGCGTGCATCGAGAAGATGACCGCCTCCGACGGCATCCTGCTCGGCTCGCCGACCTACTTCAGCGACGTGTCCACCGAGATGAAGGCGCTCATCGACCGCTGCGGGTTCGTCGCCAAGCAGAACGGCGACCTGTTCCGCCGGAAGGTGGGCGCCGCGGTCGTCGCCGTGCGACGAGCAGGCTCGACGCACGCCTTCGACACGATGAATCACTTCTTCACGATCAACCAGATGATCGTGCCCGGCTCCAACTACTGGAACGTGGGGATCGGGCTCGAGAAGGGCGACGTGGAGCGGGACGAGGAGGGGCTGCGCACGATGCAGGTCCTCGGCCAGAACATGGCCTGGCTGTTGAAGAAGCTCGCGTGACTCCCGCTCCCACGGACGACGGTCAGGTCATCTTCTCGAGCAGGGAGAGGAGGACCGCCTGCTCGGCGACGCCGAGGCGCCCCAGCCGATCGCTGAACGCCTTCGACAGCAGGGCCTTCCCCTGCGCTGCTGCCTTGCGCCCGGCCGCAGTCAGCACCAGCCGGTGACGCCGCAGGTCGGCGGGATCGATCTCGCGGCGCAGGAAGCCGGCGGCCTCGAGCCGCTTCACGTACACGGTCACGCTGGGCTTCGGCATGCAGAGGGTGGCCGCGAGCGCCGCCGGATACGGGTGCTCCTCGACCTCGCCGAGGACGAACAGCTCCTTCGTCTCGAGCCCGAGCGCCGCGATGGCGGGCGCGGCGGCGGTTATCACCGACATGAGCAGCCGGTAGTTGAGCGACCAGACCCTGGCGGGTTCGATCTTCGGCATGGGTTGCGGCTCTGTGGTTCAGGATTAAAGTAGTTCCACTTTAAACGACGTGTGTTCTTGAACCAGCTGCATCTTTGAACAAGTTAGCACGATGGGAGATCCCATGCCTCTCGACCACTACGTGACGCTGGGCCGGTCCGGCCTGCGCGTGAGCCCGCTCTGCCTCGGCGCGATGACCTTCGGCGAAGATCTCGGGTGGGGCTCGAGCGTCGAGGAGTCGCAGCGCATCATGGACCGCTACATCGAGCGCGGCGGCAACTTCATCGACACGGCGAACTTCTACACGAAGAGCCACTCCGAGAAGATCATCGGCGACCATCTCGGACGCCACGCCGCTCGCCGCGATCGCCTGGTGCTCGCGACCAAGTTCAGCGGGAACCTCTACCCAGGTGATCCCAACGGCGGCGGCTCCGGCCGGAAGTCGATCCTCGCCGCCTGCGAGAACTCGCTGCGGCGGCTCCAGACCGACTACATCGACCTCTACTGGCTGCACAACTGGGACGTCCACACGCCCATCGAGGAGACGATGGCCGCGCTCGACGACCTGGTGCGCGCGGGGAAGGTGCGCTACCTCGGCGTCTCCGACACGCCGGCCTGGAAGATCGCCGAGGCGAACGTCCTCGCCCGCTTCCGCGGGTGGTCGGCGTTCATCGGGCTGCAGATCGAGTACTCGCTGCTCGAGCGCAGCGTCGAGCAGGAGCTCGTGCCCATGGCGCTGGAGCTCGGCCTGGGGATCACTCCCTGGTCGCCGCTCAAGAGCGGTGCGCTGAGCGGCAAGTACACCCGCCGCAACGCCGGCCAGGTGAAGACGGATCGGGCTCAGTTCCTAGAGTCGTTCCTGAACGAGCGGACCTACGCGACCGTGGACGCGCTCGAGGCCATCGCCCGGGCGCACCAGTCGACGGTGGCGCGCGTGGCGCTCGCGTGGCTCCGCCAGCGGCCCGGCGTGACCTCCACCATCATCGGCGCGCGCCGGTGGGAACAGCTCGAGGACAACCTCGCGTCGCTCGAGGTGGAGCTCACGGCGGACGAGCGCGGGCGGCTCGACGCGCTCACCCAGCCGACGTTCGGCTTCCCGCAGAGCATGCAGCCCATCTTCCCGGCCATCCACAACGGCGGCACCACGGTCAACGGGGTGTTCGCGCCGGCGTCACCCTTCGGGCTCGTGAAGGGAGACCAGCCGTACTGACGGCGGCCCGCGCGCGGTCCCTCGAGGCGGCGTCCTTCCGGAGCTTGCTCGGCGACGTCCCCGTCATCCGGTGGAACATGGCGATGAAGGCCGACGAGCTGCCGTAGCCGAGGTCGAAGGCGATGGACTCCACCGAGCGCCCCGCCTCGAGGAGCGCGAGCGCCCGCACGACCCGCAGCCGTTGCCGCCACTCGCCGAAGGACATCCCGAGGTCGCGCTGGCACCGCCGGACGAGCGTCCGCTCCGTGGTGTGCACCTGCCTCGCCCAGTGCGCGAGGGACCGCTGGTCGTCCGGCTGCGCCTGGAGCGCGGCGAGGATGGGGCCGAGCAGCGGGTCCTCGGAGCTGGGCAGGTAAGTGCCCTGGCGCGGCGCCGCAGCGAGCTCGTCGACGAGCACCTCCACGAGCCGGGCGTCCGGCGCCGTCCGCGGCGTGTCGATGCCGCGCGCGCGGAGCTGATCGAGCAGCGCCTTCAGGAGCGGGCCCACCGCGAGCGCGCAGGCGTCCCGCGGAAGACGGCGGCAGCGCTCGCGCGCGAGGTAGAGCGAGCAGAACGTCGCCTCGTGGCGGTTGAGCCCGACGTGCTCGACCTCGGGCGGGAGCCAGATCCCGTACTGCGGCGGAGCGAGGTAATGGCGGTCGGCCAGCTTCAGCTCCATGACCCCGCTGAACGCGTAGACGAACTCGCCCCAGTGGTGCCGGTGGCGTGGGTACGACGAGTCCGGCTGCAAGCTGTCCGTCCGGAAGTACACCGGATGCGGCAGCGTCTCGTCGAGAGGTGTGCGGAGATGCCTGGGCATGGCGCCTTCGCTGCAATGAATGTCCGGATCGCACTATATCCAGCCCCGGCGCCAGCGGCATCATCGCGCTCGCGCAGGCCGCGACGGCCCGCGGGAACGGAACGCATGAGCGCGGCGCGCAAGGGTCTCGACGGCTTCGTGATGGCGACGATGGTGCTCCTGTGCGCGATCTGGGGCGCACAGCAGGTGGCGATCAAGCTGGCCGCGCACGACGTCGTCCCGATCATGCAGGTCTGCCTGCGCTCCGGGATGAGCGCCGCGCTCGTCCTGCTGCTCATGTCCATCCGCCGCGAGCCGCTCTCGCTGCGAGACGGCACGCTGCGGCCAGGGCTCGTGGCGGGTGCGCTCTTCGCCGCCGAGTTCATGTTCGTCGCCGAGGGGCTGCGCCGGACCTCGGCGTCGCACATGGCGGTCCTCCTCTACACCTCGCCGATCTTCACCGCGGTCGGGCTCCACTGGACCGTGCCCGGCGAGCGGCTCCGCCCCCGACAGTGGCTCGGCATCCTCCTCGCCTTCACCGGGATCGCCGTGGCGTTCGCGGGCGGCTGGGCGCGCGGCGCCGTGTCGCTCCGGATGCTCGGCGGCGATGCGCTCGGCGTCCTCGCCGGCGCGGCATGGGGCGCGACCACGGTCGTGGTGCGCCGCTCGGCGTTGTCCGATGCGGCGCCCGCCAAGACGCTGCTCTACCAGCTCGCGGTCGCGAGCGTCCTCCTCGGCGCTGCCGCCGCGGCCTCCGGGCAGGCGACGCAGGTGTCGCTCACGCGGCTCGCCTGGACGAGCCTCCTGTTCCAGGGCGTCGTCGTGTCCTTCGCGAGCTACCTCGCGTGGTTCTGGCTCCTCCGCCACTACGCCGCGTCGCAGGTCTCGGTGTTCTCGTTCCTGACGCCGCTCTTCGGCGTGACCTTCGGCGTGCTCGTCCTGGGGGAGCACGTCGACCCCGCCTTCGGGATCGGGGCGGCGCTGGTGCTCGCGGGCATCGCCACCGTGAGCGCGCCGAGGCTTCGCCGCCGCGCGGCGCGCCTGGAACCGGATATCTGCTAGGTCGGGATCCGCCCGCGTAGCGACTCCGGATCGTGCGGACCGGGCTCCGCGATGAGCTCTCGCGCGGAGTCCATCTTGCCGAAGACGCCCCACGTCAGCACGCCGCGCACCCTGCCATTCGCGACGTAGTAGACGATTCCCCTGCGGTACGGCTCCTTCCATTCGGCGACGACCTCGAGGCGCGGGTCCAGAACGCCGACTGCCTCGTACCCGAGGTCGAACAGGTCCGAGTAGAAGAATGGCAGGTGACGGTAGGCGACGTCGGCCCCGGCCATCGCGCGGCCGGCCTCCCGTCCCATGCGGTTGGCGTTGTCCTCGTGCTCGACCCGGATTCTCGTTCCGAGTGCCGGATTGAGGAATCTCGCGACGTCACCTGCAGCGAAGATTGCGGGGTCGGACGTGCGTAGCGTCTCGTCCACGAGGATGCCGTCGTCGACCTCGAGTCCCGCCTCCGCGGCGAGGCGGTCGTTCGGGACGATGCCGAGCCCCGCCACCACGAGGTCGGCCTGGATCTCGTCCCGGTCGGTCCGGAGGGTGAATCCCGAGCCGCGCGCCACGAGCCCCGTGACGCGCTCCCCCGCCCGAACCTCCACCTCACGCTCGGCGTAGTAGCCGTTCAGGTGAACCGCGAGGTCTCGCGGGAAGAGCCGTGAGCCGATCCCTTCCTCCGGGAAGACGAGCGTCACCCGATAGCCAGCGGTCGCGAGAGAGGCCGCGATCTCCGACCCGATGAAGCCGCCACCGACGATCGCCACGTGCTTTCCCGCCGGGAGCGCCCGGACGCGCCTGAAGTCCGCGACCGTCCGGTAGTAGACGACCCCGTCGCCGTCGAAGGGCAGCCGACGCGGAGTGCCACCGGTCGCGAGGAGGAGCCGCTCGTACCCGATGGTCTCCCCTCCCTCGAGCCCGATGCGCCGCTCGGCACGGTCGATGGCGACGACGCGCGTGCCAGTCCGAAGCTGGATCCCCTCGACCGAGGGCAGCCAGATCGATCCCTCCTCCTGCCCCGTCCAGAGCCCCTTCGTGAGCGGCGGGCGCACGTAGGGTCCCACGGGCTCCTCGCCGACCAGCAGGACGGGCGCGCTCGCATCCACCGAGCGGATCCCCATCGCGGCGGCGTGCCCCGTCATCCCGCCGCCCACCACCACGTACTTGAAATCAGGCATCCGTCCTCCGCCTGGCGCGCTGAAACGTACTGTAGAAGCCGTTCGTCGCCCGTCACGTCCCTCGAGGCCAGTCCTGCACACCTCCGGAGGGATCCCGCTTTCGGGCAGGCACGGCGTGCTCGAGATCGTCCCCCGCGCGAAGCATCAGGCGCTCGGCCGCGGAGTGGCACATCGTGAAGCTTTCCTGCACGGGCCATCCGCGATCGACCTCTTTCGAGACTGCCGTGCCGCGCGTAGTTTCCCGTTCGATGACGACGGGGATGGAGAGCCGCCACAGCATCGGCGTGAGCCGAGGTTGAGCGAACCGGAAGGAGCACGAGATGCAGAAGCGCAAGCTGGGAAGGAGCGGACTCGAGGTCTCGGCCATCGGCCTCGGCTGCATGGGGATGAGCTTCGCCTACGGGACCCCACCGGACAGGAAGGAGATGATCGCGCTCCTCCGCGCCGCGGTCGATCGCGGCGTCACGTTCTTCGACACCGCCGAGGCCTACGGCCCCTTCACGAACGAGGAGCTGGTCGGCGAGGCGCTCGCGCCCGTCCGCGACCGGGTCGTCATCGCGACGAAGTTCGGGATGAAGCTCGGGACGATCGGAGTGGACAGCCGGCCCGAGCACATCCGCGAGGTCGCCGAGGCGTCGCTCCGGCGGCTGAAGGTCGAGACGATCGACCTCCTCTACCAGCACCGCGTGGATCCGGACGTTCCCATCGAGGATGTCGCGGGCACGGTGAAGGACCTCATCCGCGCTGGCAAGGTGAAGCACTTCGGCATGTCCGAGGCCGGCGTGAACACGATCCGCCGCGCGCACGCCGTGCAGCCGGTCGCCGCGGTCCAGAGCGAGTACTCGCTGTGGTGGCGGAAGCCCGAGGAGGAGCTGCTCCCGACGCTCGAGGAGCTCGGCATCGGGTTCGTCCCGTTCAGCCCGCTCGGCAAGGGATTCCTGACGGGGAAGATCGACGAGAAGACCACGTTCGAGAAGAACGACTTCCGCAACATCGTGCCCCGCTTCTCCCCGGAGGCGCGCAAGGCGAACCAGGCGCTCGTAGACCTCCTCGGCGTCATCGCGGCGGGCAAGCAGGCGACCCCCGCGCAGATCGCGCTCGCGTGGCTCCTCGCGCAGAAGCCCTGGATCGTGCCGATCCCCGGGACGACGAAGCTGCACCGGCTCGAGGAGGACCTCGGCGCCGCGAACGTCGAGCTGACCGCGGACGACCTCCGCGCCATCGACGAGGCCGCGTCGAAGATTCGCGTGGAGGGCGCGCGGTACCCGGAGGAGCTCGAGAAGAGGACCGGGCTCTAGCGGCTCGTGTTCGGAGATAGCCAACCATGAAGAATCAGATTGCGAAGCGGCCGCCCGAGCGCGAGCCGGATTCCCACGACACGACGACCCTGAGCCGGCGCGGCTTCATGTGGACGGGCGCCCTCGCCGCGGCGGGCGCAGGTGCCGCCGGGTTGTTCAAGCCGTCCACGGCGGGAGCCGCTCCAGGCGCCGAGAGGACGAGCTACGGACAGGGCCCGTTCCCGGTCGAAGGGATGGCGCTCTACTCGTCCCAGGGCCCCCACGAGCTGTTGAAGTTCCAGCGGCGAGCGCTCGGGCCGAAGGACGTCGCGATCAAGCTCCAGTACTGCGGCATCTGCCACTCCGACATCCACCATGGGCGCGAGCACTGGCGGAAGGAGACGTTCCCGCTCGTCACCGGGCACGAGCTGGCCGGCGTGGTGGTGGCGGTCGGCTCGAGCGTCGGCAAGTTCAAGGTGGGCTCTCGCGTGGGGGTGGGCTGCATGGTGAACTCCTGCCGCCACTGTGGTCCGTGCGAGGCCGGCATGGAGCAGTACTGCGAGAACGGCAGCGTCCTCACCTACGGGTCGAAGGACCGCGACGGCTCGCTCACGCAGGGCGGCTACTCGACCTTCAACGTCGTGGACGAGGACTTCGTCATCGCGATCCCCGACGCGATCGACCTCGCGCACGCGGGACCGATGCTGTGCGCCGGGATCACCGTCTACTCTCCTTTCCGGAGGTGGAGCGTCGGCCCCGGGAAGAAGGTCGGCGTCGTCGGGCTCGGCGGCCTCGGTCACATGGCGACGAAGATCGCCGCCGCGATGGGCGCCCAGGTGACGGTGCTGACGACGTCGAGAGGCAAGGTCGACGACGCGAGGCGGTTCGGCGCGAAGACCGTCATCGTGAACGATCAGGGAGCGGATCTGGCGAAGTACCGGCGGTCGCTCGACTTCCTCCTCGACACGGTCCCGTACCAGCACGACCTCGAGCGGCTCATTCCGCTGCTGAAGATGGACTCCACGCTGTGCATGGTCGGCGTCGGCAAGACCACCGAGCCTCACCAGATCGGCCCGTTCTCGCTCCTGAGAGATCGCACCTCGTTCGCGAGCTCGCAGATCGGCGGGATCCGGGAGACGCAGGAGCTCGTGCAGTTCTGCGAGCTTCACGGCATCAGGCCGGAGATCACCAAGGTCCCGATGTCCAGGATCGACGACGCCTGGACCAAGGTGGTCGACAAGGCGGCGCGCTACCGCTTCGTCATCGACATGACGAACGCCTGACGACGATCGCGAGCGCACCATGAAGCAGGTCATCGCCGTCGCGGCGTTGACGTTGACGTCCCTGGCCGCGTGCAGCGCCCACTCGAGGATCGAGATGAACTCCACCCGAAACCGTCCGGTCGCTCATCTGACGGAAGCGGCCGTCCGAAACCACGAGCAGCTGTTTCCCGGGTACGAGTCCAAGCTGAAGGAGACGGACCCGGAGTTGATCGAGATCTTCGACAACTTCGCGTTCGACGAGGTTCTCCGTCACGGGAACCTGGACCCGAAGACGAGGGTCATGGTCATCCTGGCGTCGACGATCGCGAGCCAAGCCTCGAGCGAGTACAGGATGATGCTCGGCGGAGCGCTGAACGTGGGCGTCACCCCGGTCGAGGCCAAGGAGATCCTGTACCAGGCCGTCCCCTACGTCGGCATCGCCAAGGTCGTCGACTTCATCCACACGACCAACGACGTGCTGCGGGCCAGGGGCGTGGAGTTGCCGCTGGAGGCTCAGTCCACGACGGCGCCGGAGAACCGGCGCGCGAGGGGGCTGGCCCTCCAGAAGGAGATCTTCGGGGGTCGCATCGACGAGCTGTACGCGGCCGCGCCCGCCAATCAGCGCCACGTCCAGGAGCTCCTTTCCGCGAACTGCTTCGGCGATTACTGGACCCGGGGTGGCCTCGACGCCAGGACGCGGGAGCTCCTGACGTTTTCGATGCTGGCGGCGCTCGGGGGCGCCGAGCCTCAGCTCAAGGGGCACATCCAGGGCAACGTCAACGTCGGGAACGACAAGGAGAAGCTCATCGCGGTCGTGACGCAGCTTCTTCCGTACATCGGCTATCCTCGGGCGCTCAGCGCGCTGACTTGCGTGAACGAGGTCATCCCCGAAGCGCAGCGATAGCGTCCCCATGGCCTTCACTCCGCTCAACGCCCTCAGCTCCTTCATCGCGGTGGCGCGCCGCAGGAGCTTCGCGGCCGCGGCGAGGGATCTCGGGGTGTCCACCTCCGCGCTCAGCCAGTCGGTCCGGCAGCTCGAGGCGCGGCTCGGCGTGACGCTGCTCACGCGGACCTCGCGGACGGTGGCGCTCACGGACGCTGGGCAACGCCTCGTCGAGAACGCGGGCCCGGCGGTGGATCAGGCGCTGGAGTCGCTGAAGACGGTGTCCGCTCGCCCGGGAGAGATCACGGGCCGCGTCCGGCTGTCGGTCCCGACGGTGGCGGTGTCGCTCGTCGTCGCTCGCCTGCTGCCGAGGTTCCTGGAGCGGCATCCGAAGGTGGAGGTCGAGGTCCAGGCCGAGAACCGCTTCGTGAACATCGTCGCCGAGGGCTTCGACGCGGGCATCCGCCTGTCGGAGGCCATCGAGCGCGACATGGTCCAGGTCCGTCTCACGCCGCCCGGGCGCTTCGTCGTGGTCGCCGCTCCGTCGTACCTCGAGCGCCGCGGGGCGCCGCAGAGGCCAGAGGACCTCCTCCAGCACGACTGCCTCTGCATCCGCACGGACGTCGGCGGCGCGCGGTACGCGTGGGAGCTCGAGCGCGGAAAGAAGGAGTGGCGCGTGCCCGTCCACGGATCGGTCACGACGAACGACCCCGAGCTCATGCGGCTCCTCGCCGAGGCGGGAGTGGGCCTCCTCTACTCGTTCGAGCCCCTGGTGGCAGACGAGCTGCGCCGCGGCGCCCTGCGCATCGTCCTCGAGGACTACGCCGCCGCGGTGCCCGGGTTCTTCCTGTACTTCCCGAGCAGATCGCAGGTGTCGCCGGCGTTCAGGGCGTTCGTGGACGTCGCGCGCGAGCTCTCCGTCGGCTCGAAGCAGCGCGTGCGCTGACCGGAAGGAGGTCCACCGACGTGAAGTCCTTCGCAGACGTGGAGCGTGACTACATCCGGGAGAAGCTCCTCCCAGACTTCGAGTTCGAGTCGTACGACGAGCCGTCCCGCGTCAACGCGCTCGGCCGACCCGTCTCGACGGGGACCGTGGCGCTCGTCGTCACCGCCGGCGCGTACCTCGCCGGCGAGCAGGAACGGTTCCGGCGTAGCAAGGAAGGTGACCCGAGCTTCCGGGAGCTTCCGCACGACGTCGACCTCGCCCGCATCGGGCTCTCTCACGGCGGCTACGACACCCGGCGCGCCCTGGACGACGTGGACGTCGTCTTCCCGCTCCGCGCGCTCCGCACCCTGGAGCGAAGCGGCCGGATCGGCGCCGCGGCACCTCGCCACTACAGCTTCATGGGCTACGCCATCGAGACGGACGTGCTGCGAGACAACGGCCGGGAGGTCGCGCGGCGGCTGCGGTCGGACGCGGTCGACCTCGCCCTCCTCGTGCCCGCGTGACCCGTCTGCAACCAGTCGGTCGGACTGGTCCAGCGGGTCCTCGACGAGGAGGGGGTGAGCACGATGTCCCTCACGCTCTCCGCCAGCATCACGCGCCGCATCAAGCCCTCCCGCGCGCTCCTCGTCGAGCACCCCTTCGGCCTCACCATGGGGGACCTGCACGACGACGCCACCCACGTCGCCATCCTGGACGAGATGCTCGCCGCAGCGGAGCGAATCCAGCGCGCCGGTACGCTGGAGGCGCTGCCCTTCGAGTGGACGAAGGACGACCTGCGCTCGAGGCAGCTCCGCAAGGAGGCCTCCTGATCGGAAGGTGGCCGCGCCGGGATGGGCGCACCCGTCAACGCGGGCGCGGCCGGGGCGAAAACTCTCGGAGCAGGCCGTCCAACCCCCTGAGGGGACGGTGGGGAGCGCGCCGTAACCTTGCGCGTGCCCGCCGGACGCTACATGGAGGCCGTCGAGGCTAGGCGGGAGGCGCTCCGTGAATCAGTGCCAGGTCATCGTCGTGGGGGGCGGCATCGGGGGGAGCGCGGCTGCGCTGCGCGCAGCGCAGCACGGCCTCACGGTCGCCTGGATCCGCGGCGACGCGAGGACCGCTCGCGCGAGCCGGGCCCGTTACGTCTACAACGTGGACAACATGATCGGCGTCTCGGGGGGCATCGTGCAGCGAAAGGTGCTCGAGCTGCTCTCGGGCCCCGAGCACGCGGCCGCGCGCGAGGCGATCGCCCGGACTCACTTCCACGTCGGCATCCCGGAGATCGTCGAGGACGTGACGCTTCGGCTGACCGCCGACTTCGCCGACGTGGCCACGCTGCTCGACGAGAAGGCCGTCGCGGCGCGTGCAGAAGACACCGGGTTCGTCGTCGAGACGGACCGCGGCCAGCGCCTCCGCGCCGGCGCGGTCATCCTCTCCACCGGCGTGATGGACCGCCAGCCGCGAGTGAAGCTCACCACGAAGGGCGGCAAGGTGGTGGACGACATCCGCTGGATCTATCCCTGGGCCAACGCGGAGTCCCTCCTCTACTGCATCCTCTGCGAGGGGCACCTCGTGCGCGGCACGCCGGTGGCGGTGCTCGGGGCGAGCGACGCCGCCGCTCAGGTCGCGCTCCTCCTGCACGAGCGCTACGGTGTGGCCGTCGTCCTCCTCGGAAACGGCGAGGCGCTCGAGGCCAGGCCGGAGACGCTGCGACTCATGGAGGCCTACGGGGTGGCGTTCCATGGAGCGCGGCTCGTCGAGATCCTGGACGGAGAGAGCGGCCGGAAGGGCGAAAGCCTCCGCGGGTTCCGCCTCGAGGATGGCGCGCAGGTACCGGCGCGGTTCGGGATGGTCGCCATGGGGCTGCACCGCGTCTACAACGACCTCGCCCTCCAGCTCGGCGCGGAGCTCGACGCCGGCGACGGTCCGGAGGACGCCCGCCACGTGCTCGTCGACGACGCGACGAGCGAGACGAGCGTGCGCGGGCTCTTCGCGGTGGGGGACATGAGCCGGCACCGAAGCGGCACCCCATCCCTGAAGCAGATCTACACGGCGCAGGAGTACGCGGTCCGCGCCGTTCAAGCGATCGACCGGCGCGAGCGCGCGGTCCGCCGCGCGCGCGTCCTCGAGCGGCGGTGACGGGGCTCGCGCTCCGGGCGCCGCGAGCCGACCAGATCGTGCCCGAGGCGGGCCGGTGATGCTCTGGGGTCTCGCGGGCGTGCCTCCGCGATCGCTCATCGGGGCGATTCGATCGGCATCCGTGGCGCTTCCGTCGCGGGCGCCGGGCTCCTTTGACGCGAGGCGGAAACGGGAATACCATGTTCGCGTTTCAACCTCGCGAGGAGGCGTCTCATGGCGAAGTTCCGCGGTCTTTCCCGGCTCGACGGGGTCGGGCAGGCGGCGCTGGTCGCGCGCGGCGAGCTCACCGCGTCCGACCTGCTCGATGCGTTCGCCGAGCGGCTCGAGGCTCTGAACGCGCTGCTGCGGGTGGTCCCCGCCGTGGACCTCGAGCGCGCGCGCGCGGCGAAGGTGCCGCCCGGACCGTTCGCCGGCGTGCCGTTCCTGGTGAAGGAGGTGACCCCGTACCCGGGCCTGCGCTGGTCATGTGGCTCGCGGGTGTTCGCCGGCAACGTCGCGGGGCCCGAGACTCGCACCCCGTACATCGGCCGTATCGATGAGAGCGGGCTCGTCACCGTCGGAAAGTCCGCTGCCTCTGAATTCGGGCTGCTGGGCAGCACGGAGACACTCCTCGAGGGCGTGACGCACAACCCGTGGGACCTGTCGCTGTCGGCCGCGGGCTCATCCGGCGGGGCCGCTGCAGCGGTCGCCGCCGGGATCGTTCCTCTCGCCCACGCGAACGACGGCGGCGGGTCGATCCGGATCCCCGCCTCGGTGTGCGGCCTCTTCGGGTTCAAGCCGAGCCGGACGCGCTGCGTGCCGGCGAGCCTCCCTTCCGAGTTCGGCGCCCTCGTCTCCGACCACTGCGTGAGCCGCACCGTTCGCGACAGCGCCCTGTTCCTCTCCGTGACGGAGGACCGGGCCGGTCCGCTCCCCGCCGTAGGGTACGTGCGGGAGCCGCTCGCGCGTTCGCTGCGGATCGCGACCTGGACGCGCACCCTCCTCGGCGAGGAGCCGGAGCCGGCGGTGCGCCGCGCCGTGGACGACGCGGCTGGGCTCTGCGCGGCTCTCGGACACCGGGTCGAGCCCGTCGCTTCGCCCGATCTCGACGGCGCGGCTCTCGGCGACGCTTTCTTCATCGTCGCCGGGGCGGCGGTGGCCGGCCTCGTGGAGCTGGTGGACCGGCTGCGAGGACACCCGGTGCAGCGGGACGAGCTCGAACCGTTCAGCTGGGCGCTCGTCGACGAGCTCGAACGCCGGGGCCCGGGCGCGCTGCCCGCGGCGCGCGCGGCGTTCGCCGCTGGCACCGAGCGGTACCTCGAGACGATCCGCGGCTACGATGCGGTCCTCACGCCGACGCTCGCGACGACGCCCTGGCGCCTTGGCCACCTCTCCCCGGTCCTGCCGCGCGAGGAGCTGCTCCGGCGGACCGGGCGCACCGTCGGCTACACGCCCATCCACAACATCGCGGGCTGCCCGGCGATGTCAGTGCCGCTGCACTGGACCGAAGAGGGCATCCCCATCGGCGTCCACTTCGCCGCCGCACCGGGCGCGGACGCGCTCCTGCTCGGTCTCGCCTATCAGCTCGAGGAGGCGCGCCCCTGGGCGGAACGCTGGGCACCCTTCTCCTACCCGCGGCTGTTCGAGGCCTGATGCCCCAGGTCCTCAAGGACGAGGTGCGCGCGCGCATCGAGGCGGCCGCCCTCCAGATCTTCGCGGAGCGCGGGTACGCCGGCGCGAAGATGACCGCCATCGCCGAGCGCGCCGGGGTCGGAACGGCGAGCACGTACCGCTACTACGCCGGGAAGTACGAGCTCTTCCATGCGCTCGTCACGCCTGCGCTCGCCGAGGAGTTCGAGTCGCTGCTCGACCGACGTGTGCGCGCCCTCTCCCGCGCGTTCCGGGCGGAGGCGACCCGGGGCGCCGACGACATCGGCGACGAGATGCTGCGCTTCTGGGCGGAGCACCGGCTCGCGGTCGTGATCCTGCTCGACCGCGCCGCGGGGACCGACTACGCCGCGTTCGGCGCGCGCTTCGTGGAGCGTCTCGTCGCCTCGACGCTCGCCGATCTGCGTCCGCGTCGCGGCGCAAGCGCGGCCGCGCGCTTCGTGCTTGCCCGGATCTTCGACAACACCCGGCGGATGCTCGCGGCGATCCTGGAGGCGCACGCCGACGAGCGCGCGCTCCGCGAGGCGATCGAGGCATTCTGGAGCTACCAGATCCCCGGGCTGCAGGGGTTCGCACGCTGGTCCAATCGTCGTTCTCGACGCCGGCTGTCCCCGAGCGAGCGGCGCGTGCCGCCCGTCACCGTGCCTCGTCCCTGAGCGCCGTGCAGATCGCAGGCGGGACGTCGAGGCGTACCCGCTCGACAAGGAGGCGCTGTTCCAGGCGGGCGACGTCCGCTGGCACCTCAGCGAGACCGGCGAGTACTTCGAGCGCGAGCGCGACCTCAACGCCTGGACGAGCTCCTGCGGGCGTGGCGGCGCGCGGACGCGAACGCGCCGCTCCTTGCGGACGCGCGGTCGCTCGAGGCGCGGCTCGCGCGGGCCCGTTGGCGCCGCCACGTCAGCGCGCGGCAGCCGCCTCGTCCGGTCCGAGGGGCTGGAAGTTCAGCTCCTCCCGGTCGAGCTCCTGCTCGACGCGCTGGAACGCAGCGTCGCCGATCGTGCCGTCCGCCCGCAGCGCGAGGATCCGGCTGCGCGCGGCGGCCGTCGCCTTGCGTACCAGGTCCGTCCCGACGTCGAGCCGCTGCCCCTCTTGCCCATCCGCGCCCACCGCCCCGCCGGCGTTGTCGGCTTCGGCGCGGCGGAGCAGCACCTCGTAGCGGCGGCGCAGCATGCTCGACATGTCGTCACCGGGCGCCTCTCCCGCCGCCGCGACCGACGCCCGCAGCGCCTCCACGCGAGCCAGGCGCAGCTCGCGCTCGATCTCGCCGTCATCCCGCAGCCGCAGCGCGCTCATCAGAGGCCGGAGCGTCAGCCCCTGAACGACGAGCGTGCCGAGCACGACCGAGAACGCCGTGAACAGGACCAGGTCGCGGTACGGGAACGCCGCCCCGCCGCCTCCTCCCGCGGGAAGCGCGAGCGCCGCGGCGAGCGTGACGATCCCGCGCATCCCGCACCACCCGACGACGGCCGCCGCGCGGGGCGACAGCCCGACGGCGTCGCGGCGCGGCTCCTCGCCCTCGGCAGCGGGACGGCACCGCCACCGGCTGACCGCGGCTGCGCCGGAGACCCAGACGATGCGCGCGAGGATGGTGGCGGCGCAGACTGCCGCCGCGACCACGACGTAGCGAGCCAGCGTGGCCGCGTCGATCCGGCCCAGGATCGCCTTGAGCTGGAACCCGACGAGGATGAACGCGAGCACGTTCAAGACGAAGACCGCGAACTCCCACACCGCGTACGACGGGACCCGGACCCGCGCGGGAACGGAACGCGACGCGGCCCGCGTGCTCGCCATCGCGAAGACGACGACGGTGAGGATGCCCGAGAGGTGGAGGCGCTCCGCGAGCATCCACACGGCGAACGTGCCGCAGAACTGGACGACGACCGCGATGGGCACGTCCTGGATCCGCGCGGTGAGCGGTACGATCACGCGCGACAGCACGTACCCGAGCACCACGCTGCCGGCGGTCACCACGACGAGCAGCGGGATGGCCTTCACCGGGGACACCGAGCCCGCGAGTGCGGCGCCGAGCGCGAGCCGGAAGACGAGGAGCGCGGTCGCGTCGTTGAAGAGGCTCTCGCCCTCGAGGATCACGAGGAGGCGGTGCGGCGGGCGGAGCTGCCCCAGGACCGCCATCGCGGCTGCCGCGTCGGGTGGAGCGACGATCGCGCCGAGCGCCACCGCGGCGGCCCACGGCATGTCCGGCACGACCGCCCGGGCCACCACCGCCACGAGGGCGACGGTCAAGGCGACGGCGCCCACGGCGAGCCCGGCAACGGACCGCCAGTTGGCGCGAAGATCGCGCGCGGACGAATCGAACGCGGCGTCGAGGAGCACCGGCGCGACGAAGAGCGTCAGCGCCAGATCGGGCTCGAGCACCAGCGTCGGAGTGCCGGGGACGAGCGCCAGGGCAGCGCCGGCGAGCGCCAGCATCGCGGGGTACGGCGTCCCCATGCGCCGCGACAAAGCGGTCAGGCCGGCGCCCGCGAGCAGCAAGGCGATGACGATCTCGAAGACGACCATGCCGTAGGGTTGTGCGGTGGCACACGCGTCCGCAATTCAGGCGCCCGCTCCGCACGGGTCGGGCCGACCGCGAGTCAGAGCCGCCCTTCTCGTGCTCGCCCGGCTGAGTAACGGGCTGCGGGATCGTTCGAGGCTGACGCTCCATCCCTCCCCTCCTCACGGTAAGCCGGTGGAGTCCTGCATTTCGTGAAGCTTTCCTGAACGGCCCATCCACTTCTCGCCCGTTTCGCGGGGCTCGGCGCGCGCGTAGGTTTCACGGCGTCGCCCGGCTCCGTGCAGGGCCGCAGCGCACCCCGAAGGGAGAAACAGTCCATGTTCCACGCCAAGGCCTACTCCGCGGCGAGCGCGACCGCGCCGCTCGCCCCTACCACCATCGCCCGTCGCGATCCGACCCCGCATGACGTTCAGCTCGAGATCCTGTTCTGCGGGATCTGCCACTCCGATCTCCACACCGTCCGGAACGAGTGGAGCAGCCTGATGTCCACGGTGTACCCGTGCGTTCCCGGCCACGAGATCGTCGGTCGCGTGACGAGGGTCGGTTCCGCCGTGACGAAGTTCGCGACCGGCGACCTCGCCGCCGTCGGCTGCCTCGTCGACTCGGATCGCACCTGCCCCGAGTGCCAGGCCGGGCTCGAGCAGTTCTGCCCCGGCCAGGTCCTCACCTACAACGCGCCGGACAAGCACCTCGGCGGCGTCACCTACGGTGGCTACTCGGACGGGATCGTCGTCGACGAGCGCTTCGTCCTGCGTGTCCCCTCGAACCTCGACCTCGCCGGCGTCGCGCCGCTGCTCTGCGCCGGCATCACGACCTGGTCGCCGCTGCGCCACTGGGGTGTCACGAAGGGAAAGAAGGTCGGCGTCGTCGGCATCGGCGGGCTCGGCCACATGGGCGTGAAGTTCGCCCGCGCGCTCGGCGCCCACGTCGTCGCCTTCACGACCTCGCCCAGCAAGAAGGAGGACGCGTTGCGCCTCGGCGCGCACGAGGCCGTCGTGTCGCGCAACGCCGACGAGATGCGGAAGCACGCGGCCAGCTTCGACTTCATCCTCGACACGGTCTCCGCCGAGCACGACCTCAACGCGTACGTCCAGCTCCTCCGGCGCGACGGCACCCTCACGCTCGTCGGCGCGCCGGAGAGGCCGTCCGCCCTCGCCGCCTTCGGGCTGATCCTGGGCCGCCGCAGCATCTCCGGCTCGCCCATCGGCGGCATCCCGGAGACGCAGGAGATGCTCGACTTCTGCGGCAAGCACGGCATCACCGCCGACGTCGAGGTGATCCCGGTGCAGAAGGTGAACGAGGCGTACGAGCGGATGCTGCGGTCGGACGTGAAGTACCGCTTCTCGATCGACATGGCTTCCCTGAAGGCGGCGTAGGCCGTCGAGGCCGGCGACATGAACCTGCTCGCAGCGATCGTCTCCCTCTCCGTCCTCGCTCCACCGCCCGCGCAGTACGGTCGGTGAGCCCGTCATGACGAAGCGTCCTTACGTGATCTGTCACATGGTCCCGTCCGTCGATGGACGGATCGTCACCGACGGCTGGCGCCTGCCGCATGGGCTCCTCGCGGAGTACGAGCGCACCGCCGCGTCGTTCCAGGCGGACGCCTGGATCATCGGCCGCATCTCGATGGAGCCCTACGCGGGGAAGGCGAGGCTGCCGGCGTCCACGCGCGGCGCCCGCCTCCCGCGGACGGACTTCGTCGCGCGCTCCGACGCCCCCTCGTACGCCGTCGCGATCGATCCCGGCGGGAAGCTGCGCTGGGAATCGGGCGCGATCGACGGGGAGCACGCCGTGACGGTGCTCACGGAGCAGGTCCCGGATCGCTACCTCGCGTTCCTGCGCGCGCGCGGCGTCTCCTACCTGTTCGGCGGAAAGAGCCGGATCGACGTTCCCACCGTGCTCCGCAAGCTGCGATCCCGGTTCGGAATTCGACGGCTGCTCCTCGAGGGCGGCGGAAAGATCAACGGCTCGTTCCTGGCAGCCGGCGTCATCGACGAGCTCAGCGTCCTCGTCGCTCCCGTCGCCGACGGCGGGGTCGGCACGCCGACGCTCTTCGACGCGCGTGAAGGGCCCGGGCCGGCGCGACACCTGAAGCTCGTGTCCGTCGAGCGTCGTCGCGGCGACCTGCTCTGGGTCCGGTACCGGATCCGGAGCTCGGGCCACAGGTGAATGCGCCCGAGACCACCTCCGCTGACGACCGCCCACGCTCACCGGCCCGTCTCGGCACCGCGCGGTTGCGCGGAGGCCTGCACGCTCGGAGTCCGTCCCGTCCGGGTCTCGCGCACCAATGATTCACTTGCTACATCAACGACACAGTTGAGCGCCTTGAAGAAACGTGAGAGTCCCCCCGCCCGGCCGGAGGCGCGCTGGATGCTGCTGATCCACCAGATCCCGCCGACACCAGCCTATCTGCGGGTCAAGATCGGCCGGCACCTGGCTCGCATCGGGGCGGTCGCGATCAAGAACTCGGTCTACGCCCTGCCCTACGACGACGAGTCGCAGGAGGACTTCCAGTGGGTCCTTCGCGAGGTCGTCAAGGGCGGCGGCGACGCGTCGATCGTCGAGGCCCGGTTCATCGAAGGCCTCTCCGACGAGCGGGTGATCGAGCGGTTCCAGTCGGAGCGCGAGGCCGACTTCCGCCACCTCGCGGAGCAGGCGCGCGCCATCGCGGCAGCTTTTCCGAAGCGAGGCGTCGTTCCCGAGGACCGCCGCGCCGAGCTCGCAAGGCAGGTTGCACGCCTCCGCCAGCGCGCGACCGAGCTCGCCGCGATCGACTTCTTCGGAGCACCCGGGCGCGAGGTCGTCGATGGCCTCCTGTCCGGAATGGAGGCACGCATGAGGTTCGTCGAAGGAACGGAGCCGGCGAAGGCGTCGCTGGCTCGTGAGCAGCACCAAGGCCGCACCTGGGTGACACGCACCGGGATCAAGGTGGACCGGATGGCGAGCGCATGGCTCATCCGGAAGTTCATCGATCCGGAGGCGCGCTTCAAGTTCGTCCCGGCGAAGGGGTATCGCCCGGAAGAGGGCGAGCTTCGCTTCGACATGTTCGAATCGGAGTTCACTCACGAGGGCGAGCTGTGCACGTTCGAGGTGCTCGTGCGGCGATTCGGCCTCACAGATCCCGCCCTCCGCGCGATCGCCGAGATCGTCCACGACATCGACGTGAAGGACGCGAAGTACGGCCGCGAGGAGGCGCCTGGCATCGGGCAGCTCGTCGCGGGCATCGCTGCCGCGCATGCCGACGACGAGCAGCGCCTCGCCCGCGGCACGGCGCTGTTCGACGACCTGTACGCCGTGCACAGCGGCGCCGCCAGGCACTGATCGCTCGACGCGCAGAAGGAGAACTCACCTTCTGGAGGTGGCGGCTGAACGTCGTCGTCGTCGTGGCGGCGGGGGGAGCGCTCGGCCTTCTCCGCGCCTTCGCTCCAGGCCTCTTCGGAGGAGCGCTCTCATGCGGGACGGATCCAGCCGGTCGTCACACGGCGGGCAGCACCATTCGAAAGACGCTCCCGTCTCCCTCGGTGCTCTCGACCTCGATCCGGCCGCCGTTCGCCGCGATGACCGACCGCGCGATGGCGAGGCCGAGCCCCATTCCGCCAGCTTGCCTCGCCCGGTCGGCGTCCACCCGGTAGAAGCGCTCGAAGATCCGCTCAAGGTGCGCCGGTGCGATCCCGGGACCGGTGTCTCTCACCTCGACGGCTGGCTCACCAGAAGGCAGGACCTCGACCACCACACGAATCGAGCCGCTCTGCGGCGTGTACTTGATCGCGTTGTCCAGGAGGTTCACGACTCCCTGCCGGACCAACGCCGGATCGCACCGCGCCTGAACCGCGGGAGGGGCGTCGACCGTCAGCTCCTGCCCCTTCTCCTCGGCGAGAACTCGGAGGTGCTCCGCAGCGCTCGTCGCGAGCGCGCCCAGATCCACCACCGCCTGCGCAGCCTGGATGCGTCCCGCGTCGGCGCGGGTCAGGAGGAGCAGGCCCTCGACGAGCCTCGTCAGCCGTTCGACTTCCTCCAGCATGCTGCCGATGACCTCGCGGTAGGCTGCCGGATCGCGCGCGCCCTGCAGCGCCACCTCCCCCACGCTCCGCATCGCGGTGAGCGGCGTCCGCAGCTCGTGCGAGGCGTCGGAGGTGAAGCGGCGGAGGCGCTCGAACGCGTCATGCAGCCGGGCCAGCGTGTCGTTGAACACGCCCGCCAGCTGGCCGAACTCGTCGCGAGGGTCTTCGACCGGCAGCCGTGCCTCGAGCGACTCGGCGGTGATGCGCCGAGCGTGCCTGGCCAT
The DNA here is from genome assembly GCF_022690745.1 of Anaeromyxobacter sp. SG64. Lineage (NCBI taxonomy): Bacteria > Pseudomonadati > Myxococcota > Myxococcia > Myxococcales > Anaeromyxobacteraceae > Anaeromyxobacter > Anaeromyxobacter sp. SG64. The sequence continues at coordinate 106,739 of NZ_JALCZB010000002.1, forward strand.
GGCGCCGACTGGCGCCAGGACGCGGCCGGCGAGGAGGTACCCGCCTGCCAGCGCGCCGATCGCGGCGCAGGGGATGCCGAGCGCGAGAATGAGCGCGAGCCGGCCCAGAGCGCGGAGAGTGAGCGCCTCGTCGGTCGCGACCGCGATCCGGAGCTCGTGCCACGACCTCGTCTCGATCCGATAGGAGTGCCCTTGCGGCGAGGACCAGGTGGCCGGCACGGCCTCGGTCAGCGCCGCCCGGTCGAGCCCGATCCTCGTCCAGGCAGCCGTTCGATAAAGGACGCTTCCGGCGTTGGTGACCTCGAAGAGCTCGACACCGGCGCGGGTCTCGACCTCCGCGAGATCGTAGTCGGCCTCCCGATAGGTTCGCTCGATCGTCGCGACGTCGCGCGCCAGCCGGGCATCGAGATCGCGGAAGAGCTGGGCTCGGACGAGCGCGTAGACCGCTCCGGAGAAGGCGCAGACGATGAGGGTCAGCACGCCCGCGTGCCACAGCGCGAGACGTGCGCGGACGCTCTGCGGCCGGAGCGTCATCGCGGCTCCATGCCCAGCACGAAGCCGACGCCACGGATGGTGTGGACGAGCTTCCTCGGGAACGGATCGTCGACCTTCCGGCGCAGCCGCGCGATGGTCACGTCGATCACGTTGTCGAGCGGCGTCGCGCGCGCGGTCACCTTCCAGACGTCCCGCGCGAGCATCTCGCGGGAGACCACGCGCCCCTGGTGGCGGAGCAGGTACTCGAGGATCTCGAACTCCTTGGCCGTGAGCTCCAGCGCCCGCGAACCGCGCTCGACGGCTCGACTCACGGGGTCGAGCTCGAGGTCTTCGTGCCGGAGCTTCGACGCCGGATCGAGCCTGCCGCGGCGGAGCAGGGCCCGGATGCGAGCCAGCAGCTCGGGGAAGGCGAAGGGCTTCACGAGGTAGTCGTCCGCGCCGACGTCGAGGCCCAGGACCCGGTCCTCGACGGTGTCCTTGGCCGTGAGGATCAGCACCGGGGTCTGAAGACCGCGAGCCCGGAGCGCTGCGAGGATCTCGAGGCCGCCGCGCTGCGGGAGCATGAGATCGAGCAGGATGAGATCGAACGACTCGTTCGAGACGAGGAAGAACCCGTCCTCCCCGCTCGCCGCGACGCGCGTCTCGAAGCGCTCGGCGCCGAGCCCGTCGGCGAGCGCCCGCGCCACCTTCGTCTCGTCCTCGACGATCAGGACTCTCGGGGGAGCTTCGGCATGCACGATGGGAAGTATAGCGGCGCCATGGCAGACGAATCCTGACAGCGCTGTCAGGGAGTCTTCAGGAGCTCCGCGAGCGCGATTGCCCCATCCTTGGCTCTCGCGGAGCGGCTCGCTCCGACCGAGGAAAGGGAGATGTCCAATGCTTCGAACGATCGGTGTTGTTGCGCTGGCGTCCGTCGCGCTCGCAGGACCGGCGCTGGCGCAGGCCGCTGGGAAGACCTGGGACTTCCAGGGAGATGCCGTGGGCTCACCGCCCGCCGGCTTCTCCTTCGGCCGGACGGGCGAGGGCCGTTCCGGAAAGTGGGTCATTCAGCTCGACGCCTCCGCCCCCGCCGGCGATCACGTGCTGGCCCAGGTCGATGAGGACGGGACCGACTCCCGCTTCCCGGTGGCGGCCGCCGACGCACCCTTGCTCAGGGATCTTCGCGCCGAGGTCCGGTGCAAGCCGGTCGCGGGGAAGGTCGACCAGGCCTGCGGACTCGTCATCCGCTACCGCGACGCGGACAATTACTACCTGGCCCGGGCCAACGCGCTCGAGGACAACGTGAACCTGTACCGCGTGGTCGACGGGCGGCGCCGGCAGATCAAGGGCTGGAGCGGACGGGTCGTGTCCGGGGCCTGGCACACGCTGGCGGTCGAGGCGCGCGGCAACCGGCTCCAGGTCTCCTGGGAAGGGAAGCCGATCATCGACGCGACGGACGACACGTTCAAGGACGCCGGGAAGGTCGGTGTGTGGACGAAGGCCGACTCGGTCACGTCCTTCGATGCGCTGTCGGTGACCGGGCTTCCATAGCGCCTCTCGCTGCCGCTGATTCTCCGTCCCGCAGCTCAAACGACAGGAGCCTTATCGTGAAGACCCTCACCGCCGTCCTCGCCTCGCTCGTCCTCACGGGGTCCGCTGCCCGAGCGCAGGCACCCGCACCCACCGGTCCCGCATCCCCCGCGCCCGCTGCCCCTCCGACCGCACCCGCGGCCCCGGCCATCACGCCGTCCAGGGACTTCCCCAAGGGGACCGCGACGCCGTCCGCCGACTGCGGCGCCTGCCATCAGGCCATCTATCGTGAGTACGCCGAGGGGTTCGGGAGCGACATGCGATACCCCGGCGTCAGGCTGCGCGCGCAGGGTGACAAGGTCCTCGAGATGCCCGCCGGCACGTCGGTCGCGGCGAGTGCGCACGCCGTCTCGGGGACCGATCCGTGGCCCATCCACGCGCGAGAGGCCGAGGAGGAAGGCAAGAAGTGCAACGTCTGCCACTTCCCGCAGCCGTTCGCGATTCCGGAGCGCACCGCGCTCGAGATCGTGAAGCCGGCACCCCGCGCTGAGGCGCAGGGCGAGGGCATCACCTGCGCCTCCTGCCACCTGACCCCCGAAGGGAAGATCCGGGGGCCGCACAAGGTCGACGCGCCGCACGCGACCCTCGCCGACGAGCGCATGTCGAGCTCGGAGATGTGCGCGTTCTGCCATTCCATGGGCAAGCGCGTCCCGGGCAAGCAGACCCAGACCTATCTCGAGTGGCGTGACGACTTCGCCGCGCCGGGTCTCGGTCGCCAGCAGTGCCAGGACTGCCACATGCCGCGGACGCAGCGAAAGACCGCCGAGGGCGCGGACGTCCCGGTGCGCGCGGTCGCGCGCCACCTCTGGACCGGCGGTCACTCCGGCCAGCGGCTCGGCAGTGCCCTTTCGCTCGTCATGCTGCAGCCGCAGCAGGACCGCGCGAACGTGGAGCTCCACGTGATCAACGTCGGCGCTGGGCACTCCGTCCCCACCGGCTCGAACCGGCGTGCCATCTACCTCCAGACGCGGGTCCTCGATCGCAAGGGGAAGGTCCTCGCCACGCGCGAGTGGATGTTCGCGACCTGGTACGGCCCACGCCCCGACGACCGGTCCTTCCTGGAGGAGGACAAGAAGCGTCCCGACCACATCGCCGCGACCCAGGCGGACGAGCAGGGCCCGCACGAGGCGCCTGTCCGGGCCGGCGAGGAGCGGGTCCTGACCTGGCAGCCCGAGCTCCGCGACGGCAGCTACGTCCTCGAGGCGAACCTCGTGTACGACCTCAACCGTTACAACGACCGGACGTTCAAGGGAGACCAGCGGGAGATCTCGCGGTTCACCTTGCCGCTTCAGGTGAAGGCGGGCCACTGAGGAACGACGGTCGTGAGAACGACATCGTGGATTCGGCGCGCTCTCTTTCTCTCCTGGTTCGCGCTCGCAGCGGCATGGCCACTCACGGCGAGCGCGTACCGACCGTTCAACTCGACGGACGCCGCGGTGGCAGCGAAGGGTGAGATGGAGATCGAGTTCGGGCCTCTCGGGTACCTGGTGCGGGGGCCCGACAAGACGCTGGTCGCGCCGAGCCTCATCCTCAACTGGGGCTTCGCGGATCGCTGGGAGGCGGTGCTCGAAGGGCGCCATCTCGTGCACCTCGGAAGCGACCTCCAGGAGCCGCGCTTGCGCGTCGAAGACACCGCCTTCTCGCTGAAGGGGGTCCTGCGCGAAGGCAGCCTCCAGCAGAAAAATGGGCTGAGCGTCGCGACGGAGATCTCCGCCCTGCTCCCCACCGTCAACGGCGACCCCGGCGTCGGGGCAGAGGGCGCGCTCGTCGTGTCACAGCGCTGGCGTGATCTCACCGTCCACGTGAACGGCGCCGGCGTCTGGACCCGCGCGCACACCCCCGGCGTGTTCGGCGGCGTCATCCTCGAAGGTCACGCCGCCTGGCCCGTTCGCCCCGTCGCGGAAGCATTCGTGGAGTGGGAACGTGACGAACCGACGACGGTCTCCGGCCTCGTCGGATCGATCTGGCGCGTTTCGGACGGCCTCTCGCTCGATGCCGGCGTGCGACTCTCGCGCGCCGGCGGGATCGACATCACCGAGATCCGCGCCGGGCTGACCTGGGGTTTCAGCGTGGGGGTCCCGAGATGATTCAACGCCGATCGCTCTTCTGCCTCGCCCTCGCCTTGGCGGCCGCCGCCGGCTGCCGGAGCCGCTCGCGCGAGGTCGTCGTGTACCTGTCGATCGACCAGGTCTTCACGGAGCCCATCCTGCGCGACTTCGAGCGCCAGAGCGGCGTGAAGGTCCGGGCCGTCTTCGACACCGAGGAGACGAAGAGCACCGGGGTCCTCAACCGGATCATCGCCGAGGCGAGGAGCCCACAGGCCGACGTGTTCTGGTCGGGGGACCCCGTCCGACCGCAGCTGCTCGTGAAGCGGGGGCTCGCTCAGGCGTACGTCTCGCCGCAGGCCGCAGCGGTACCGCCGGCCTTCAAGGCGGCCGACGGGACCTGGACCGGTGGCGCCGCGAGGGCGCGCCTCCTCCTCGTGAACAAGACCCGCGTGAAGCCAGACGAGATGCCTCGATCGGTTCGTGACCTCGCGGACCCGAGGTGGAAGGGCCAGACGGCGATCGCGAACCCGCTCTTCGGCACGACCACCATGCACGTCGCCGCGCTCGCGGACGCGTGGGGCGATGACGCGCTGAAGGCCTTCCTCACGCGGCTCAAGGCGAACGGGTGCCGGATCGCGAGCTCGAACGGCGAGGTGAAGCGCCTCGTCGCCTCGGGCGAGGTGGCCTTCGGCCTCGCCGACACCGACGATGCGGCCGAGGCGCTCCACGACGGCGCGCCGATCGAGATCGTCTACCCCGATCAGGATGGGATGGGCACCCTGCTGATGCCTACCGCGGTGGTGTCGCTCGCGGGGCCACACGCCGAGGAGGCGCGGAGGCTCGTCGATTACCTCCTCTCCGTTCCCGCCGAGCAGAAGCTCGTCGACGCCGCCGCGCACATCCCGCTGCGCGCCGGCGTCGACCCTGCGCCGGGTGGAAAGCGTGCGAGCGAGCTCAAGACCATGCAGATCGACTACTCGAAGGTCGCCGAAACGATGGAGCGGCTCCAGCCATGGCTCCGGGAATGGGCTGGGCTATAGCGCTACGGCGCCGGGAGGAGCCCCTCCTCCTCATCGCGGCCGGGATCACCCTCGCCGCGCTGGCGCTCGCGCCAATCGTGTTCCTGGGCTGCGAGCTCGCGAAGGGCGACGCTCTCCGCCATGCGGCGCAAGCGCTCTCCGCGCCCCGGACCTGGGGCCTCTTCCTGTCATCCTTCGGGCTCGCATCCGGCGTGACCGTCCTCTCGCTCGCGGTGGGGCTGCCGCTGGGGTTGCTGCTCGGCCGCGCGGACGTCCCGCTCCGGCGCGTTGCGCTCTGGCTGCATGCGTTCCCGCTGTTCGTGCCGCCCTTCCTGCTCGCGCTGGGGTGGTTCCATCTGTTCGGCCGCGGCGGCCTCGTCGGATCGGACCTCGGCGCTCGCATCCTCTTTTCTGCGCCGGGGGACGTCCTCGTCCTCGCGCTCGCGCTCGCGCCAATCGCCACCTCGCTCGCCGCCGTCGCCCTGCAGGGCGTCGATCCGACGCTGGAGGAAGCGGCGCTCCTCGTCGCGGGACCCCGACGCGCCGCGACGTGGATCCTCCTCCCGCTCATCCGGCCCGCCGTCGCGCTCGCGGCGCTGATCGTCTTCTCGCTCGCGTTCTCCGAGCTCGGCGTCCCGATGTTCCTACGGGTGGCCGTCTACCCGGGAATGGTCTTCTCGCGGCTCGGAGGCGCCGACTACGCGCCCGGAGAGGCGTTCGCGCTGGCGCTGCCGCTCTTCGCGGTCGCCGTCGGGCTGCTCGTCTTCGAGCGACGCGTCGCCGGACGGCGATCCTTCGCGGTGCTGGGTGCGCGGAGCCGCGAGGTCCCCGAGCTGCATCTCGGCCGCTGGCGCCCCGCCGCGACCGTCTTCGTGGCCGCCGCGGCGCTGCTGCCACTCGCGCCCATCGCGGCGCTCGCCGCCCGGGCCGCCCGCGGCGGCGGCTTCGCGGAGCTGCCGCGGTGGATCGGGACGAGCGCGTGGAACAGCCTTCTCGATGCGCTGAACGCAGGGACGTTGGTCCTCGCGCTCGCCGTCGTGATCGGTCACGCCGCGGCGCGACGCCGCCGCTTCGGCGTGGGGCTCGACGCGCTCGCCGTGCTGGCGTTCGTGACGCCGGCTTCGGTGCTGGGCGTGGGCCTCATCGCCACCTGGAATCGCCCCTCCCTCCAGGCCGTCTACGGTACGAGCGCCATCGTCGCCCTGGCGTTCGCGGCGCGGTATGGCGCCGTGGGCCTCCGGACCGCGGCGGTGTCCTTTTCGCAGGGGTCGGAGCACTACGAGGAGGCGGCGGCGATCGCCGGCGCGCGCTTCTTTCGCCGCCTGGGCCGGATCCTCGTACCGCTCCACGGGCGCGGGCTCGCAGCGGCGTGGCTCCTCGCCGTCGTCTTCTGCCTGCGAGACCTCGAGACGGCGGTCCTGCTCTATCCGGCGGGCCAGGAGCCGCTGACGGTCCGGATCTTCACGCTCGAGGCCAACGGGCCGGAGTCGGTCGTGGCGGCGTTGTCGTGCGTCCACGTGGCGATGACGGCCGCGGTGCTCGTCGCAGGATCCGTTCTTCTCTTTCGGAGGAAGGCGTGAGCACGTCCATCGAGCTCGACGGCGTCGCCGTGCTTCGCCAGGGTCGAAAGGTTCTCGACGAGGTCTCGTTGCGGGTGCCGGCCGGCGCGATCCTCTCGGTCCTCGGCAGCTCGGGGTCGGGAAAGACCACTCTCCTGAGAGTCGTGGCGGGCTTCGTCCGTCCGCAGTCGGGCGTCGTGCGCATCGGGGACGCGCTGGTGAGCGAGCCAGGGCGGATCGTGATCGCGCCGGAGGAGAGGGAGATCGCGATGGTCTTCCAGGACCTCGCCCTCTGGCCCCACCTCACGGTCCACGGGAATCTCGCCTTCGGGCTCGCTGGAAGAAGCGTGACGCGCGCCGAGCGGGAGGACCGAATCGCCGCGATCCTCGCCCGCGTCGGCCTCGCCGCAAAGGAGCGTCGCCATCCCGGAGAGCTTTCAGGTGGCGAGCGCCAGCGCGTCGCCATCGCCCGGGCGCTCGTGCTCGACCCGCGCGCGGTCCTGCTCGACGAGCCGCTCTCGAACCTGGACGTCGGTCTCAAGCAAGAGCTGCTCGCGTTCTTTCGCGAGCTCCTCGGCGAACGCAAGGCCACCGCTCTTTACGTCACTCACGATCCGCGGGAGGCGCAGGCGCTCGGGGATCACACGGCGGTTCTCGACGAGGGGCGGATCGTGCACCTGGGCAGCCTGGACGGACTGCGCTCGCGGACGGACCTGCCATTCGCCAGGCAGATCCTGCAGGCGCTCGCGTAGACACAGCTCGGCACGCCCGAGCACCTCGAGCTGCGGCAGAGCCGGAGATCCCCGAAAGGATCATGCTCGCCGGTCCACCGCGACGCCATCGTGGTCGACCTGCACCTCGACACCCCGCAGCGGCTCCTCGACCGGCGCTTCGACCTCGGCGAGCCGCTCCGCGATTTCGGCCAGGTGAATCTCGAGACGCCCCGCCGCGGGAACGTCGGCGCCGTCTTCTTCGTGCTCTGGCACGCGCCGGAGCTACCGGAGTCCGGCGCACACGCCCGCGCGCTCGCCGACCACCGCCGGAACCTCCCCGACGACCTCGTCCGCGCCGTCGCCGCGAACGGCGGCGTCGTCGGCGTCAACTTCCACTCGGCCTTCCTGGACGCCGCACACGCCGCGCGCGTCGCCGCCGCCGAGAAGGCGCACGCGCCCGTGCTCGAGGCGCTCACCCGCTCGCTCGAGAACGCCGACCTCGTGACGAGGATGTGGTCGCCGTTCCTCCACCGCCGCACTGCTCGCGCGCGGTCACTCGCCCGACGACATCCGCAAGATCCTGGGCGGCAACTCCTGCGTGTGCTCCGCGACGTCGAGCGCGTCTCCCGCGAGCTGGGCGGGAGCGCGCGGTAGGCTCTCGAACAGCGGAGGCGGCACGCACGACGCGCTCGCTGCGAAAGCCGAGCTGGGGGAACGCGCCCATGACGGGCGCGTCCCGCAGCGACTCAGGCGAAGTTCAGGACGAGGACGAGGACGACCGCGAGGACCCCTCCGATTCCGACCGTGAGCTTCGTCCCGAGCGACCAGGTGCTCCAAGAGTTGTTGGCTGACATCTGACTCCTTCTCATCGGCGCAGTACCGCGGCCGTGTGGCCACGATGTGCTCTTTTCACGCGCAACGATAGCCGCGTCGCGAGATGGTGGCCCGATGGGGCGGATGCGAGCGGCCGGCTCGAGCCGTTTGCGGCTCGGATCGCGAAACCGCGCGCGCTCGCTCGAAGCCGAAGAGGAGCTCGGTCGCGCTCGCCTTCCGGCGCCGCCAGGTGCCTCGTCGATTCGAGAGTTCGCCTCGGTCATCCGAAGCATGAACCCCCATGCCTGGGATCGGCGCATCATGGCGGGCTCACTTAGCGTGCGCATACCGTCGTCGGGCTACTCGGCGAGCCGGAACCAGATCGCGCCGTTGAGGTAGCGCGGTGCGGCTCCCGGGTCCGGACACGGGTAGCGCACCCAGTCGCCGTACACGGCGAAGCTCGAGTACGTCGCGACTCCGATCGCGGCATGGTTCACGCCGTACACGACGACCATGTCGTCGTCGCCGAGCGTGAAGTCGGACGGCCCGCCGTCCTCCGCGGTCCTGAAGTACGGGGTGTCGGAGCTCTCGCCGAAAGTTGAGCGCCCCCGCCGGCTTCGCGGTGCGGTTCTCGAAGTCGTGCGCCGTGCCTCCGGGCGCGATCACGAGCGAACCCTTCGGCGCGTCGATCCACGCGCCGCCCACGAAGAAGCTCATCGTCCCCTCGATCACGAAGAAGACGTCGTCCTCCTCATGCTCGTGCGCGCCCGGACCGCGCGTGTATGGCTCGAGCCACCACTCCGAGATCGAGTACCGCCTGCGCGTCTCTTCGCCGTCCGCCTTGAAGACGGCGTGCACCGGGCCCATCGCGTACGCGCGGCCTGCGCCCGGAGGGAGACGGATGGGAGCGCGCTTCTTCTCGCGTGGCATGACCCAGTGGTGTTAGCGCGGTGCCACGTTGCGCGCTACGAGGGCGCTGCGTGCCCCACGCTGATGCTTCGCGGTCCTCGGCGACACGGAGCGCGGCTTCAACGTGGAAGTGGCATCGCTTCCCGACGGTCGTCGCATCGAGGGGCGCTGGACGATTCCTGGTGCAGGGGGCGGCAGCTACGACTAGCACCTCACACGGAGCGACTGCCCCTCGTCATCTGGCCGACATGGCCCCAACCCAATAGCGACCGTTGCGAGACGGAGGAGGAGCACATGGCCAAGAACACGATCGTTCTGTGGTACGACAAGGACGCCGAAGCCGCGGCCCGCTTCTACACCCAGACCTTCCCAGACAGCGCGATGGGTCGCGTCTTTCGCGCGCCCAGCGACTACCCCAGCGGCAAGAAGGGCGACGTGCTGACGGTCGAGTTCACCGTAGCCGGGGTGCATTGCATGGGCTTGAATGGTGGGCCCGAGTTCAAGCACAACGAAGCGTTCTCGTTCCAGATCGCGACCGACGACCAAGCAGAGACCGATCGCTACTGGAACGCGATCGTCGGCAATGGTGGCCAGGAGAGCGCGTGCGGGTGGTGCAAGGACAGGTGGGGCGTGTCCTGGCAGATCACGCCGCGGGTCTTGACCGAAGCGCTCGCGGCAGGGGGTGAGGAAGCGAGGCGCGCTTTCCAAGCGATGATGCCCATGAAGAAGATCGACGTCGCCACGATCGAGGCCGCGAGGCGTGGCTGACGCTTCGACTCTCCTCATCACGCGTCGGACCTGCTGAACGCCGAGGGTGGACGGCGCGCGCGCACGCGGGCTCACCCCCCGCGCGGCCGTACGCATGCTCGCGGCCCGGAAGGCGCGTGCCTCGTCGGGCTGCCGCGCGCGGTCGCCAGCGAGACCGTCGAGAAGCCGAAGCGCTCGCGGATGCTGTCGACGACCGCGCCGACGCGATCGTTGCGATCGAAGAGCGGGAGCTGCTCGAACGTGCCGAGGTTCGAGAGCTGGAGGCCGAGCAGGCGGATCGCCAGCGACCGCGTACGCGCCGCCGCGAACATCTCCTTGACGATGGGATAGAGCTCGAGCTCCGAGTTGGTTGCCATCGTGGTGTGCGAACGCGTGAGCGTGTGGAAGTCGGCGTAACGCAGCTTGAGGGTCACCGTTCGCGCCTTGACGTGGCGCTTGCGCGCGCGCCAGCAGACCCGCTCGCACAGCCCGCACAGGACCGCCTCGATCGACGCCGGGTCGCTCACGTCCTCGCGGAAGGTCCGCTCGTTGGAGATGCTGCCGACGGTCTCGCCCTCGGGATCGTGCTCGGAGAACGCCGGGCGCTCGCGGCCGAGGTCGCCCGAGCCCAGGCCCTGCACGCCGCGCGAGATCGACGCCGCCCACGCGCCGAAGATCTTCTGCAGATCCGCCACCGGCGCCTCGGCTACCGCGCCCAGCGTCTGGTAGCCGGCGGCGTGCAGCTTGGCCTCGGCGACCGGACCGATGCCGGGGAACGATCGCACCGGCAGCGGTGCGAGCACGGCGCGCTCGACGCCCGCAGGCACCAGCATCACACCGCGTGGCTTGGCCAGCGCCGACGCCACCTTGGCCACGACCTTGCTCGTCGCGACCCCGGCGCTGGAAGGCAGGCCGATCTCGTCGAAGACGGCCGTCGTCAACTGCAGCACCGCGCCCTCGATGACGTCGTCGCCGGCGCGGTCCTCGCTGCGGTTCCCGCAGGCGGCGTCGCCGGAGGCATAGAGCCGCTCGCAGCCGGAGAAGTCGAGATACATCTCGTCGATGCTGGCGACCCGCACCGTGGGCGCGAAGCGACGCGCGATCTCGCGCACGCGCTCGGCGTAGGTGCCGTAGATCTCGTGGCGGGTGGACAGGTAGATCGCGTTCGGCGCGCGCTTGCCAGCCTCGACGAGCGACATGCCCGACTTCACGCCGAGGCGGCGCACCTCGTAACTGGCGGCGGTGACCACGCCGCGGCTTCCCGGCTTTCCCCCGACGATGACCGGTTTGCCTTCAAGCGTCGGATCGAGCAGCCGCTCGACGGACACGAAGAACGTATCGAGATCCAGGCAGCAGATGCGCGGCGCCGTGAGCGGCTGCGCGCGCGCGAGCTCCGATGCCATCCCCATGTGCCGAACGTTACCTGATCATCCGTTCAGGTACAAGTCACCGCCTGGGCTTCGAGGGGGTGCTCCTGGTTGGCTTCAGGGCCTGCTTGCGCGGTGCCTTGCGGGACACCGGCCGCCGCGTCGACGCGGCCAGCGCCTCGCTCCGTTCCGCGTCGGTCAACATCGTTTGCAGCCTCGCCGTCGCGTCGCGCAGCGAGCACCGCCGATCGTCCATGTCGGACCAGAGCTCGCCCACTTCACCGATGCGCGCCGCCATCGTGCGCAGCGTGAACGTGCGCGGGCCGACGGTGCCTTCCTCGAGCTCGGCCCACGTGCACGGCGCCGAGATCGGCGCGCCCGGCCTGGCACGAACCGCGTAGACCGCGGCGAACGTCGCGCCCGGCAGGTTGCGCCCGGTGTCGACGAAGATGCGGTCGCCACGGTCGGCCTTGATGAACTCCTGGGTCAGGATGTGCGGGTGGCGCTTGACCAGCACCGCGCCAGCGTCGTGCGCAAACCGCCAGACGCTCTCCGCGTCGGCCTCGCCGTCGAGCGGGATCAGGATATGGAATCCCTTCGAGCCCGAGGTCTTCACGTACGACGGCAGCCCGAACTCGTCGAGTAGCTCGCGCACCGCCAGCGCGGCCGTGCGCAGCGACTGCGGATCCTCCGCGGAGGGATCGAGATCGAACACGCACAGGTCCGGCTGATGGAGCTTCGGTACTCGCGAGATCCAGACGTGGGGCGTGACCGAGTTCTGGTTGGCGAGCCACACCAGCGATCGCGCGTCGCCGACCAGCGGGTAGTGCACGGACTCGCCCGCCTTGCCGTTGCGCTTCTCGACCTCGACGCGCTCGAGCCAGCTCGGAAACCCCTTCGACACATCCTTCTGGATGAAGCCCTTCTTCTCGATGCCGGCGGGGAATCGCTCCATCGTGATGGGACGCCCGCGAATGTGCGGGATCATCAACGGCGCCACCGCGTCGTAGTACGCGCACAGCTCACCCTTGGTGATGGCGGAGTCGGGAAAGAGCACCTTCTCGGGGTGAGTGATCACGCTCGCTAAACTTGCCGTTGGCGCCCATTTGGGCGGGCCGTCGTAGCGATTAAGCGCCCATCCGCCCGTACTCCGGTTTTCCGCCGCGCTCGAACCGGTGGTACGTCGCGCCCTTGCTGCTCGTGACCGACTCCACCTGCTTGAGCGCCACCGGCACCGTGCCGCTACCGAAGAGCCGCTTGCCGGAGCCGAGCACCACCGGGAAGATGAACAGCCGGTACTCGTCGATCAGGTCGTTCTTCAGCAGCGTCTGGAGCAGCTCGGTGCTGCCCCAGGTGTGCACGGTCCGGCCGGGCTGCTGCCGGAGCTTCCGGAGCTCGGCGACCACGTCGCCCTTGATCAGGCTGGAATTGTTCCAGGTGACGCGATCGAGGCTGCGCGACACCACGTACTTCGGCCGCGAGTTGAGCGCGGTCGCGATGGGGTCGTTGGGGTCGGTGACCTTGGGCCAGTAGTTGGCGAAGATGTCGTAGGTCTTTCGCCCGAGCAGGAAACCGTCGGCGTCCGTGATCCCCTCGGTGACCAGCCGTCCCATGACGTCCTCGACGTAGGGGGCCTGCCAGCCTCCGTGCGCGAACCCACCGTCGCGGTCCTCGTCGGGGCCGCCGGGAGCCTGCATGACGCCGTCCAGGGTCAGAAATGCATTCACGACGATCTTGGGCATACTCAAGTCCTCCACCAGGGCTACGAATCACGCCGGCCCGAGTCGACAGATTCGGCACAGAAGAATGGTCTGCCGCCGAGCCGTTGGAAGCGAAACACACGCATTCGACCCGGCGGCCGGGAAACTCCATCGGTCGCGACCCAAGCGAGACGGCGCCGAGATCGACGCCAGCGTCGACGACCGTGCAGCGGCGAGACGCGGAGGCGAGGTGTTCGCGCTCGACGGGCTGACCGGTAACCTCAGCTCGTACCGCTCGGCGACGGGCGAACCCTGCGAGCAGGCGTTCATACGTGCCGTCGGCGCGGCCGACAGCGAGCTGACGGTTTGGGGACGGGCGCTGGTGTGCAGCGTGATCTTGGCAACCTCGTCCGCGCGTGGTCCTGTGGTGGAGCTCTCATGCGTCACCCTTCGCTCGCCCTCGCGACGGCGGCGCTCCTGATCGTCGTCGCCCTGCCGCTCGCGATCAGTCTCGCAGTGTTCGCGCGGATCGAGCGCCGCGCCCAGGACCGCGCGGATCGCCGGGCTCGGGGTGAGGTCGAGTTGCGCGTCTCGAACCCGGGCGCGGCCCGCCTCGCTCTGTACCGCGCGGGGCAGAACCAGGGCGAAGCGGTTCCCGTCGCTGTCGAGTCGTTCACCTCCGCCTGGCTTCCGCCGGCGCGGTACTTCCTCGAGGCGAACGGTCCGCAGGGACGCCTGCTCTATCCCGTCACGTTCGATCCCGAGCGACCGGGCCCCAACGGCGACGGTTCGCTCGACCTCGTGGTGAGACCGATGCCGCCCTATCCGACGCCGCCGACCGACGACGGTCCGGGCTTCGTCTACGTGCCGAGCGGACCATTCGAGATCGGGGATCGGAGCACTCCGCGCCTGGCGCACCACCCGTGGGTGGCGGGCTTCTTCATCGCGACGTTCGAGACGACGAACGGCGAGTTCCGGCGCTTCCTCGCGGACCCTGGCGGTTACGACGATCGGGCCAACTGGACCGACGCCGGGTGGGCCTGGCGCGCGCGGGCCGCTTCGCAGACGACGGCCCGGCTCACACCGAGCGACCCCCGGTTCCCGCGCTTCGGTCGCGACCCGCTCCCCGTCGTGCTCGTCACCTGGTACGAGGCGGACGCCTACTGCCGCTGGCTGACCCGGCGCTTCGGAGGTGGCCGGTTCTGGTACCGGCTGCCGACGGAGGGGGAATGGGAGAAGGCAGCGCGCGGTCCGGACGGCTTCGACTACGGCCTCGGCATGGCGCTGAGCGAACCGCAGGCGGCGCTCTACAACTGGAGGAAGAACCCGGATGCCGATCCTACCGTCGTCGGCGCGGGTGAGAGCCTCGAGCGGTACCGCGCCAATCGCTACGGCCTCTACCACATGTCCGGCAACGCGGCGGAGTGGACGGCGTCGCTCTATCGTCACTACAACGTCGAGCAACCCTACCGCGAGGACGATCGCAACGACCGGGCGCTGCCCGGCATGCGCGTGACGCGTGGCGGCTCCTGGTACAGCGCGGCCAACGTGCGGCTCAACCTCGCGTACCGGGAGGAGTTCCAGCCGGACATGAGCAGCGACGATCTCGGATTCCGCGTGGCCGCCGTGCCGCTGGTTGGACCGCTACGCTGAGGGCGTGTCTACAAACTCACCGAGTACGCGGCTTCCCTGAACACCAGGACGTTCGAGTGAATGGTCGGCATACCGTCGGGCAGATCAATATAGAACCCGGCCGGCCCTGACCCGTCCCCGATATAGGAAGTCGGGTGCACATAGGGTCCCAGGTTGTCCAAGATGCCATACGAACCGGCCGATTCAACGAAGACGACCGGGTAGTCGGGCGCTGTAATCTCAAGGGTGAATCCCGCCACGTCGGCGTTGATCAGGTCGACGGTGCCGACACCCAACAACGTAGGCGGAGTCACGGAAAAGTTGAGGTTGAGGTAACTCCGCCAAGAACCTGGGTCGAACGTAATGAGGCCGACGTCTCGCGGGGGCAAGGTGACCGTGACTTGCGTTGAGAAGTTCTCCGCCAATGTCGTCCCGCTGCTGGGCACGAAATTCGCCAGCCGAACCTGTGCACCGATGCCGTTGAGCGTGAAAGACAAGGAGTAGAGGCCGGTGGCGTCTCGGCTCAAGACGCCGGTGAAGGGAACGGCAAAGCCGGAGGCGGATCCGAAAATGCCCATGGCGAGCAGGGCGGCTTTGGGGTCGATCATGCCACCGCCCGCCCTGGGACACATGCCAATGAGGCTCTCGCCATCGAGGCCGACGGAAAGCCGACATGACAGGCCTCCGCAGTCTGCATCCGAGCAGCATTGTCCTTCGGAGACGTCATAGACGAAGTCTCCGTGGTTCCCGACGTGGCTCTTGACGGCGGCCTCGGGAAGCGTGAGGGGAACCCATCGCCCGCCGGCGCGGTGGCACACGGAGACCTTCGCCGCCGAGCTCGCGCGCACGGAATCCCGGTCCCATGCCGTCGAGCCGGTGCCAGGCTCGACGGCGTCCGGGGTCAACGCTGATGTCGCATGCGACCCGCTCACGGGATCGGCATCGCCCGGCGCCCCGCAAGCCAGCAACAAGCAACTGGCAATAGCCATCGCTGTTCGCTGCATAGAGTCTCCTCTCGTCGAGCAAGCCGATCATGCTCCGGGCTGCATGACCATCAGAACGGCTCCTGGGTAGGCCACTGCGGTGTACGTCTCACCGGTGTGACCACCTGCCGCGTTCCGCTGGACCAGCCGCGCGCTGCCGCTCAGCGCTCGACGCGCTCCCCGGGTCCGTGGGCGAAGAGGAGCCGGGTCCGCGCCGCTCCGCCCGCCGCCCGCACGCCGAGCGCAGGGGCCGGCACTCGCCGCAGTGCCTCGGCGTGATGTGGGTGGTGAAGCAGGCCGACGACCGGACCCAGGCCTACTGCTCCGCATGCCGCGACGTCGAGGCGGTCATCTCAGGCCGACAGGATCGCTCTTCGGCGACCGGCGTCGCAGAGGCGTCGGATCGGGGCGGGCGCCCGGGCTGACCCCGAGGCCTTCGGTGCGAGCAGCCTCAACCGATGGAGACGGTCCCCGGCACGACCCCGGCGTTCACGTCGCCCGCGCGGAAGCGGAACTTCACGCGCGCGACGCCGCCGTTCACCTCGATCAGCTCCTCGTACTGGTACTCGCCGGGCGGGAGCGGCATCGTGATTCCGTCGCGGCGGATGGTCGTGAACTCGCGCGCGATCTGCTGGAACAGGGTCGCCACCTGGCTGCTGTCGGGGTTTGACACGAACCGGCCGTGCCCCGCCGTGGCGATCGCCGACAGCTCGGAGGCCTTGATGGTGTTCCCGAGACCGATGACGTGGACCTCGAGCTGCGGGAACGCGCTGAGCTTCTCGAGCAGGCCGTCGAGCGTCATGGGCGCCGTCCCCGCGCAGGAGAAGGAGCCGCCCGCCGCGGGGTAGCTGATCGCGGGCGCGGTGGAGTTGTCGTACCAGCTGTAATTGTCCCAGCCGTCGGTGAAGACCACCATCGCGAAGTGATCGGACGACCCCGGCGCCACGAGCGCGTCATACTGCTGCTTCATCCGATCGACCATCCGCGCCGTCGCCGCGAAGAGCTTCGTCGCGTCCCCCGGAACCGGCGCGGGGATGTCGAGGACCGCCGCGTCCGGCATCGCGGGCGACGGCTCGCAGACGTAACCGTCCTGGAACCAGTCGAGCAGCGACGAGAACGTCCCGGTGTTCCAGGTCGTGAACTGCTGGCGGATCGACGCCTGCGTGTCGAGCGCCGCCTGCTTCATGGGCTCGAACGCCGGCGGCTGCCATTGCGTCATCGAATAGCTGGCGTCGAGCACCATCCCGACGCGCAGGTTCGCCATCATCTTCGTGTCGCGGAAGTCGGGGACCGACTCGAGGTCGACCTCCTGGCCGTCGACGAGCCGCCGAATCTGCGCCGTCGTAGGGTCGATGGAGTTCCCCGAGGAGTCGCGCAGGACGAAGTCGAGGACGACGGTCGTCTTCCCGGTGGTGGGCTCGAAGATCGCGACCGGCGCGCCCCGCACCTCCACGCTCGGCCGCCGCGGCGGTGGCCCCATGGAAGCGCCCCCGCCGCACCCGGCGACGGAAATGGCGAGCGCGAGGGCCGTCCAGAACGAGGAACGATGCGGTTGGAGCGTCATTCTCCTGCCGTACCATGATCATGGGACCACGCAAGAAAAATCTCAGGGGTTCTTCGCGTTGTGGGAGTCCCGGACCGACAGTACCGCCGCGCGAACCGCCGACCATTTCCGCGGCCGTTCTTGGCTCCAGCCGCGCGCTCCATGGTGTTCCTGCACCCGCACGGGGAAGGGGCCTTGGCCCATGCCATATGCGTGTTCATGCATATGCACGGACATGCACCTCGACGCGTTTCAGGCCCTCGCGGATCCCACCCGGCGACGCATCGTCGAGGCGCTGAGCGTCGGGGAGCAGCAGGTCAACGACGTGGTCGGGAAGCTGGACATCCATCAATCCGGCGTGTCGCGGCACCTCCGGATCCTCCTGGAGGCGCGGTTCGTCCAGGTCCGTGCGGATGGGCCTCGCCGGCTCTACTCGCTACGTCCGGAGCCGTTTCAGGAGCTGGATGCCTGGCTGGAGGGCTACCGGAGCCTCTGGGACAGGCGGCTGGACCGCTTCGGCGAGGCGCTGCGGAAACGGCGCGCGGCTCGCGCCACCCACTCCAAGGAGAAGGCGAGATGAAGAACGAGAGCGCAGCACCGAACCCTCAGCCGGTCCGGTTCGAACGCACCTACGACGGCCCGGTAGACGACCTCTGGGACCTCTGGACCACGAAGGACGGCTTCGAGTCGTGGTGGGGTCCCGAGGGGTTCCGGGTCGAGGTGTCGAGGATCGAGCCACGCGTCGGCGGCAGGCTCGACTACGACATGATCGCGACCCGCGCCGAGGAGATCGCGTACATGCAGAAGGAAGGCTGGGCGGTCCGCCACGGGACGCACGGCACCTTCGTCGAGCTCGAGCCGAAGCGCCGGCTCAAGCTCCGCCATCGGATCGACTTCATCCCCGGCGTCGAGCCGTACGACAACGACATGGTGGTGGAGCTCGTTCCGGAAGGCGCACGCGTTCGCATGGTGGTCGAGATCGAGCCGCACCGGGACGAGCAGTGGACTCGCATGTCCGCTCAGGGCTTCGAGAGCCAGCTCACGAAGGTCCCCGCGGCGCTGGCGGCGCGCCGGAGCTCGTCGCTCAGCTGACGGCGCCTGGCCTTCCTACTCACTTCTTAAGAGGCGCCTCCACCCCCGAGAAGACCAGCACCTGATCCGGGAGCCGTGCGCCGCGGATCTGGACCGCCGACACCGCTCCATTCAGCTCGGCGAGCTCGCTCGACGTGAGCCGCACGTCAGCGGCGCCGATGTTCTCGAGCATGTGCGGCATCTGCGTCGTCCCGGGGATCGGCACGATCCAGGGCTTCTGCGCCATCACCCAGGCGAGCGCGATCTGTGCGGGCGTGGCACGCTTCCGCTCAGCCCAGCGCTCGAGCAGCTCGACCAGCGCCAGATTCTGCAGGAGGTTCTCTGGAGAAAAGCGCGACTCGACGCCGCGAATATCACCCTGAGCGAAACGCGTGTTCGCGTCGATCGCTCCCGTGAGGAACCCGACGCCGAGGGGGCTCCACGGCACGAAGCCGATTCCAAGCTCCTCGCACGTGGGAATGACTTCCTTCTCGGGTCCGCGCCAGAGCATCGAGTACTCGTTCTGGACGGCGGTGACCGGCAGCGTCGCGTGCGCTCGGCGTAGCGTCTCGAGCCCCATCTCCGAGAGGCCCCAGTGCAGGACCTTGCCCTGCTGCCTCAGGTCCTTCACCGCCCCGGCGACGTCCTCGATCGGCACCTCGGGATCGACCCGGTGCTGGTACAGGAGGTCGATCCGGTCGGTCCGGAGGCGCTTCAGCATCCCTTCGACAGCGAGCTTGATGTGCTCGGGCTTGCTGTTGAGCCCGGGCCGCCGCTCTCCCGTCTGGAGGTCGATGTTCCAGCCGAACTTGGAGGTGATCACGACCTTGTCTCGGAACGGCGCGACGCCCTCGCCGAGGATGCGCTCGACCTCGTGAGGGCCGTACGCCTCGGCCGCATCGAAGAACGTGACGCCCCGGTCGAACGCGGTCCGGATGATGTTCAGCATTTCGCGTCGGGTCGGGATCGTCGTCTGGTAGGTGCGGCTCATGTTCTGGACGCCGAGCCCGACGCTCGACACCTCCAGCGAGCCCAGCCTTCGCCGTCCCGTCGCGTTCGGCGCAGGGGCGCTGCTCCGCGCCGCTTGCTTCGCAGGGGCTTGTATGGCGGCACCACCGAGGAGAGGCGCCGCAGCGAGGGCGCCGGCCGAAAGCAGGAAGGAGCGGCGTCCGAGGCCGTTCTTGCGATTCGAGGCGGTCATCACAGCTCCTGCCGCGTCGGGCGGAAGAGGATCTCGTTGATGTCGACGTCCTCGGGCTGCTCGATCGCGAACGCGACGGCGCGGGCGAACGACGACGCCGGGATCGCGTACTCCTCGTAGAACTGCGCGATGCCCTTCGCGATGTCAGGCTCCGTGATGCTCTGCGGCAGCTCCGTCGCGACTGCGCCCGGCGAGATGATCGTCGAGCGGATGTTCCAGGGCTTCACCTCCTGTCGCAGCCCCTCCGAGATCACGCGCACCGCGGTCTTCGTCGCCGAGTAGACCACTCCCGCCGGACGGACCTTGTGGCCGGCGACGGACGAGACGTTGATGAAGTGGCCGCTCTTCTGCCGCTGCATGTGGGGCAGCGCGGCGGCGATACCGTAGAGCACGCCCTTGATGTTGACGTCGATGGTCCGGTCCCAGTCGGCGATCTTGCGGCGCTCGAGGGGCGAATGCGGCATGAGCCCGGCGTTGTTGAGCATGACGTCGATGCGGCCGAACCGCTCCACGGCAGCATCGACGAGGCGTTGCACTTGCGCGGAGTCGGTGACGTCGGTGGCGAGGGCGAGCGCCTTGCCGCCGACCTTGGTGATCTCCCCCACCAGCGCATTCAGGCGGTCCACGCGACGAGCGCCGAGCACGACGATCGCGCCCCGCTCGGCGAGATGACGGGCGGTCGCCTCGCCCATGCCGCTGCTGGCGCCGGTGATGACGACGACCTTGCCCGAGATGTTGGTGCCGTTCATGTGTCCGTTCATGTTCACGCTCCTGTCGCTGATGTCGCTGTGGGCTCACGCCTCGGGGATCGGCCTGCCGTAGCTCTCGAGGGTGATGCTGCCGGGCTCCGGTCCGCCGCGGACGCCGGTGTCGAGCGCGTCGATGGCGGCGAGCTGCTCCCGCGTGAGCTCGAAGTCGAAGACGGCGAAGTTCTCGGCGATGCGGGCGGGTTTCACCGACTTCGGAATCGCCGAACGGCCCTGCTGCAGATGCCACCGCAGCATCACCTGGGCGGCCGACTTGCCATGCTGGCGCGCGATCTCGAGCAGCGTCGGGTCCGCGAACGACGTCTTCTCGAGGCCTCGGTAGGCGGTGATGCCGCCGATCGGCGACCAGGCCTGCGTGGCGATGCCGTGCTCCGCGTGTACACGCTGGAGCGCCGTCTGCTGAAAGTACGGATGCACCTCGATCTGGTTCACGGTCGGTACAACGGACGCGGTGCTCAACAGCCGCTCGAGGTGCTCGGGCATGAAGTTGCTCACGCCGATCGCGCGCACCCTGCCGTCTGCCAGGAGCTTCTCGAGCGCCCGGTACGCTTCGAGGGTGCGGTCGAACACGGACGGCAGCGGCTGATGCAGGAGCAGCAGGTCGAGCCGGTCGACGCCGAGCTTGCGGGCGCTCTTGTCGAACGCGTGCAGCGTGGCGTCGTAGCCGTAGTCGCTGATCCAGACCTTCGTCTCAATGAACACCTGGTCGCGGGGAAGCCCGGAGCGACGGAGGCCCTCGCCGACCTCGCGCTCGTTGGCGTACGCGGCGGCGGTGTCGATGAGCCGGTACCCGGTCGCGAGGGCGGTCTCCACGGCTCGCGCGGTCTCGGCCGGCGGGCTCTGGAACACGCCGAGCCCGAGCGCCGGCATCTGGACGCCGTTGTTGAGGGTGATGGAGGGGCTCTTCGCGGTCATGGTCGAACTTCCTTCGGGTGGGATTCCGTCTCTGGCCGGTTCGGCACCCCTCCGCACCGGTCGGAAGGGAAACTAGCGGCCTCGCGAGCCGCGCAGTAGGCGCCGAGTCCGCAATGGGCCTTTAAGCTGTGCTTGAAGATCGATCCCCGCTGACGCGCTACGCTCTACGGGGCGAGGAGGCGGGCTCCCCTCCCCCACCTCCGAGCCTCTCGATGAAGACGACACTTCTCCCGCAGCTCCAGACCTTCCTCGTGGCGGCCCGGCGGAAGAGCTTCAGCGCGGCGGCGCGCGAGCTCGGCGTCTCACCGGCGGCCGTGAGCCAGTCCGTGCGTCAGCTCGAGGAGCAGCTGCGCGTCGTGCTCTTCACCCGAACCACGCGTACCGTGGCGCTCACGGATGCGGGACGGCGGCTCTTGGAGGGCGCGGGACCGGGCCTCGGCCAGGCGCTCGCCTCGCTGCAAGAGGTGTCAGCGCAGCCTGGGGAGGCAGTGGGTCGGCTGAAGCTGACCGTGCCGGAGGTCGCGGTTCCGTACGTGGTCACGCCCGTGCTGGCCGCTTTCCGCGCCCGCCACCCGCGCGTCGAGGTCGAGGTCGTCGTCGAGAACCGCTTTGTGGACATCGTCGCGGAGGGTTATGACGCCGGCGTGCGCCTGCACGAGGCCATCGAGCGGGACATGGTGCAGGTGCGCCTCACCGACGCCTTCCGCTTCGTGGTGGTGGGGGCGCCCTCGTATCTCGAGCGTCAGGACGCACCGCGGCGCCCCGAGGACCTGCTGCGGCACGAGTGCTTCACGTTCCGCGTCCCGTCGAGCGGCGCGCTGTACGCGTGGGAGCTGGAGCGTGGCCGGAGGAACTGGCGGGTGCCGGTGCGAGGCAGCGTCGTGACGAACGACCGCCGGTTGACGCTGGCGCTGGTGGAGCAGGGGCTGGGGCTCGCGTACGCCTTCGAGCCCGCCGTGAAGGAGGAGCTGCGCACGGGGCGGCTCGTGCCCGTGCTTGAGGAGTACGCGCCGACCGTGCCCGGGTTCTTCCTCTACTTCCCGAGCCGGGCGCAGCGCTCGGGCCCCTTGCGCCTCTTCATCGAGGTCGCCAAGGAGTGTGCGACGAAGGCGCCTTGAAGCGGCGGGGCACCCGGCGCGGCGCCGGTGCTGTGTTCGCTTCAAGCGTCTCGTTGCGTATCTCGAACGGAGGACACCATGGGCAAGCTGATCTACATCGCGAACATCTCGCTCGATGGCTACGTCGCCGACCGCGCCGGAAACATCGGCTTCACCGTCCCGACACCCGAGGTGTTCTCGACGATTCTCGAGCTCGTGCGAGGCGCCGGCACGTACGTGTACGGCCGCAAGATGTACGAAGTCATGGCGGCGTGGGAGACGGCGCACCTGACGCCCGATGCACCGTCGTTCGTGCCCGGCCTGGGCGATCTCGAGCGCGACTTCGCGAACGTGTGGCGCGGGGCCGACAAGCTCGTGATCTCGACGACGCTAGCCACCGCGACGACGCAACGAACGCGCATCCTGCCCTCCTTCGACGCCGACGCGATCCGCCACCTGAAGCGCGACCAGACGCTCACGGTGGGCGGACCGCACCTCGCCGCCGCGATGCTGAACGCCGATCTCGTCGACGAGCTTCACGCCTTCGTCAGTCCGATCATTCTCGGAGGCGGGAATCCCTGGCTCCCGCCAGACCTCCGACGAACCCTCACGCTCGTGGGCGAGCGCCGGATGGGCGGCGTCGTGCACCTCCACTACGCGCAGTAGCGGATCCCGGACTCCGGTGCAGGCGTTGAGTCATAGGCACCCGCCGCGACGCGGCCCGAGGACAAAGATCCCCTGCCGCCTTGCGGCGACCGGGGCCACGGCGCGGCGCTCCTGCGCTAGGCTGGGGGAGGAGGACGCCACATGCCCGAACCCACGAGCGCACCGATAGCCGTCGACGCGACCGCCGTCCCGCCACGCCGCGGGGCCGCGTTCGTTCCCGAGCCGTTCCGGACCATGCTCGCCGGCCGTGTGAAGCACCCGCTCGGCGATCACTTCGGCCTGAAGGCCTTCGGCGTGAACCTCGCCCGGTTGGCCCCGGGCGACCGCTCCGCCCTCCACCACCGGCACTCCGTGCAGGACGAGTTCGTCTACGTGCTCGACGGGCACCCGACCCTCGTCACCGACGCGGGCGAGGTGACGCTCTCCCCGGGCATGTGCGCGGGCTTCCCAGCAGGCGGAACGGCCCACCACGTCGAGAACCGCACCGGCCGCGAGGTCGTGTTCCTCGAGGTCGGGGACCGCGGCACGGGCGACCAGGTGGTCTGGCCGAACGACGACCTCGCGCTCGTCACCGGACCCGACGGGAAGCGGCGGTTCACGCACAAGGACGGGACGCCGTACTGACTCACGAAACGCGAAGCTCCGGTCGCCGCCAAGGTGACCGGAGCTCCGGATGGTTGCGGGGGCCTGCAAGCCTGGGTGCAGCAAAGTCCCCGCCCAGTGTTTACGGGGCTTCTGGCGAGGTACCGTGCGGCGCTCGCCCCCTCGTAGCCTCAGGTCGGGTCGATCGGATACAGCGGCTGGAAGCCGCTCGTGCCCCGGGTGAACGAGCGCGCGCGGAGACAAGGTTCCGTGCCCGTGACTCGACCGCGGCGCCGGAAAGGGCACGCTCCGTACCCTGCCGTCGGCGCGCACTACGACCAACTCGCCTGAAGGGCCGCGCGCGCCATGTACTGCAGCAGTAGCGAATCGCGCGCTTGTTCACCTAGGTCGAGCAGGTGGTCGTACTCCAGCGCGACCCTGTCTGCGTGTGCAGCAGGCCCACGTCGCTGCCAATACAGTGCGTCGAGCGCAGACCTCGCTGAGGTGTGGATACTGATGAGACGCTTCTGCTGCCGCAGGGCCTCTCGTCGAAGTCCCGCAGTCGCATTCACCCACCGCCCCTCATCAAGAGCGAAGCGGTCCACGCCCCAGAGCGGCGCGACCTTCGCTCTTGCGAGGTTCTCGAACAGCGCGTATCGCTCGTCTTTCGCTGTCACGGCCTCCATCGCGCGCCAGAAGTTCAGGATGCGGCCAGGGAAAGCGACCGACATCAGACCCGACCAGTACGCGGTCAACCCTCGCCACGTCTTCTCCTGCGTAGGCATGGGCAGGAAGGCCTCCGGTGGCGTATCGAGAATCAGGTCGTACGGAGACCGGACGAACATGTCTCCGATCGTCTCAGCGACGCCCGCTAGGGCCTGCAGATATCCCGTTAGCTCACCGCGAAGAACACGCCGCATCGTCCGTTTGAAGTACTTTGCGTTCGTCGCGCCGAGCCATCCAGGCGCGCCCTCCGGATGCGTCGGGAGTACCGGCGAATCGACGACGAACGCCAGCAGAGCACAGAGCCGCAGCGCAAGTTCGAGGGTCAGTGGTTCACTCGCCCTCGAGCCAGCTAGCCAAGTACCCCGGTGCAGAGCGACGACAAGGTAGCGATCACCGATAGAGAGCAGTGTGTCTTGCTGTACACAGTCTGTGATGCGCAAGAACCTCCACCCGGGCTGCCGGACGTACGGGGCCTTCTTCGGCCGAAGGTTCGCGGGAACGGGGCGGCTTACAATCTTGTAGGCCATCATCACGGTTCGCCGGCGGCGCCGGCTGTCGCGTCACGTCGCGGCGCGAACGAACGGAGAGCTTGATACGACCGTCAACGACTGGCACCCGCGGGTCAGTGCCACGTAGAGATTCCTGCGGTCAAACGTCCTGCCCCTCGGGTCGATAACCACGATTGCGTGGTCGAACTCCAGCCCCTTGATTCGGAGCGTCGTTCCGATTCCAAGCCGAGGGACCTGCGCACCACCACCACGAGCGCGATTGCGAACTCGCCGGGCTGCTTCCCGATAGCTCACCTCCGCATCAGCCCGCTTCTGCTGCAGAGTCCTACGAAACGCTCTCAACGCATCTCGCCGAAAGACCGTACGGTCTGCGCAGAGCGCGTCGACTGCTGCCAGCGCGGAATCCGGAGTACAGCTGCTCTCGAGTTCACGGAGCGCGGCCAGGCTGGGCTGCAGGTCAAGCGGGAGCGGCTTCCGAGTCTTCCCGGCGATCGCACGGACGATTCGGCTTCGCACCTCAGTCGTCAGCCCTGTCACGCACCCAGCAACGTAGTCCAACACGGCTGCTGCAGCGACGGTGCCCTTCGCGGCATCGAGAATCTTTGCGACCTCGACCAAGTCTTCAAGCTCAACGGTCTCGATCACGGAGAACGTCCCGGTGAGACGTCGGGCAGTGTTAGCGCATTGCTGCGGGTAGCAGCGAACGATGACCGTTGTCCCCTGCCGATTCGCCGCGCTGTAGTAGAGCCGAACCTGCTCCTTCTCGTTATCGACCGGCACCCACCGCACCGGTGTTCCCGGTCCGATCTTCAGGACCTCATCTGCTTCTATCGCCGTTCTCGCGGCCCCCACCCACTCGCCCAGCGAGGGGTTCCGGCTCTTCCAGCGGTACGCCACCCTAGGCGTGCCGACCAGGGCGAACTCGCGGAAGACGTGCTGGTCCCAGTCGATCGATGGTTCGTCTCGGAAGTCGAAGATTCCTTGTAGTGGGTCTCCCAGAACGCGGCAGGGAAGGACATCGGCGAGAGCCAGCACCATCTCGTGCTGTCGTACGGTGCAGTCTTGATACTCGTCGACGTACGCGCCCGCGTAGCTCGCACGCACAACCGCACGAAGCGCAGGAGCCCGTAGGGCACGTGCCGCCGCGTCGTACACTTCGTTCCATCCAGCGCCCACCGGGTCGGTGTCGAGGAGGCGAGATGTTCGCGGATACGCGCTCGCCAAGGCCAGCCCCCAGCCCGCAATCGTATCCAGTCGGTACGCGTTGGCGGGCACCCCGAGCAGATTCATGCGGCGTCGGATTGCGTGAACGCCAGCGTGGGTGTGAGTCAGAACGAGTTGCGGCTTCCCGGATTCCTGCCGAACGGCAAGCGCGATCAGTTGCGTCTTGCCGCAGCCAGCCGGCGCGACCACATGACCGCGAGGCGACCCCGAGAGCCCCGCGGCGAGGTCACGCATCCCTGTGGACCTCTGACTTCACCGCGCCGATCGTTTGCGCCAGCCCACTCTGCGGGATGGAGGCCAGGTTCGCGACGATCACATCCCCAAACCGCTCGCCCAGGTCCACTCGCTTGAACCAACCCGGCTTTGACTCCTTGGCGGCCTTTCCCAGCGCAACGCGCAGACTCTGCTCCGCTGCTGCTTGCGGCCACCTTGCGGGATTCAGGTCCAGTGCATTGTCAGGGATCTTGAGCCGCGACGCGATCGCCGACCGCACCTGTTCTGCAGTTCGCTCTTCAAGAACGATCTGCAGCGCCTGAACGACGGCTGCCCACGGAAGGTCGGCAAACGCACGCTCCTCGATGGCAACGCCGCCTTCCCACTGCAGGACTCTTACGCCAGCAGCGCAGAGGGCCTTGTCGTCGGGGGTACAGGGTTGGTCAGAGTCACGCACGAGAAGGGTCGGGAACCCCGCCAGCGCCAAGGTCTCGGCGCGCCGCGCGGCGTTCGAGCCTCCGCCATCCACAAGAGCAACTCCCCGGTACGCGAAGGATGAGCCTGTCGTCTCGTCCCAGGCACGATCGAGTGCGCGTAATACGCCGATCTCGGTCTTTCCTTCGCAGACGATCACTCGGGCACTGAGAAATGCCTCGGGGACGGCCCGCAAGACGTCACGTAGGTCAGGCGCGAGTGTGTGGATCGCGACCGTTCCATCCGCCGAGCGCCGGACGATCGCCAGCTCGTTCGTCTCGAGCTCCTGAATCGCGACGGGCGAGTGGCTCGTCATTATGAGATGCGTCGATCCACGATGCCCCCCAGCGTGATCGGCTGGCTTCGCGTCGACTTGCGCGACCGGCTTCGATGCGGAGCGTCGCAGAAACCGCAGCAGTTGGCGAAGTCGATGCGGCTCAAGCGCGGCTTCAACTTCGTCAACCAAGGTCACACCGTCCGGGCGTGCGCCGTCGGCCTGCATCGCCATCGCGAGAAGCCTTCGCGTCCCCTGCCCCAGGCGTCGCACCGGAATCGCACCGTCGTGGAGCGAGATTCCGCCAGCGCTCAAACTGACCGAGAGTGGGTCGAGATCAGGCCGATATCCAGAGGCAGGCTTCACCCCGATCCCGCGGGCCATAGTCTCGGCGTCCGCCGCGGCCTTTCGCAGCGCGCTGCACTCGACACCACGGAACGCCTCCCGGGCTGCGCGAGATGCTGCGGAGATGATCGCTGGGACCTCATCGAGGTCGCCGGTGAGCCGAGACAGCGCAGCGCCTCGACCCCAGCTCAGGTGACGGTCAGAGAAGCGACCGATCGCAATCACACCAAACCGTTCACGGTCCTTAGCGGACAGTCGGTGCTGCTGCTCTTTGGCGTCCACAACGAACCACTGGGGCTCGAGGCCGCTGTCCACGAGGAGCCGAACCACGAGAACGCCCTCGTCGTCTTCGGGTTCGGGGACGAGTTCGCCCTTGCTCCAGCCGCGTAGCCGATAGCCGAACCGATCTACGTTCAGCAGCTCACTCGGGAGTTGGGCCGAGCACGCCAGTGATCGAGATGGGCTGCGAGGTGTCTGCGCCGAGGAAGTCGGAGTCGTCAAACGCAGCGTTCCAGCGAGGAGCGAGCAGCAGGTCGATCGCGTCCAGGATTGTCGTCTTCCCAGAGTCACCGGGCCCAACAAGACACGCCACCCCCCCGCCCGGCGACCAGCGTAGGTGTCGGATTCCGCGGAAACGCTCGATCTCTACTCGGTAGAGGCGCACGGACCAGGAGTCTACAGGCGGTACTGACGCGGGCCGTACCGGCAGGTGGCGCCCGCACGACCTGCGGCCGTTTGCCACGCAAGGCGGGGAGCGGCCCGGTTACCGTCGCCGTGTCCGAGTCGGTTACATTTTCCGTTGACTATTCTCGCCGACCGTCTAGGCTTGGAGGGCATGAACGAGCCCAGCCAGTTCCACCCCGCGTTTACGGCCGAACGCCTGAAGGCGCTGGCCAGCGTCATCGTCCGCGTGCGCCGCGCCGCGCTCGATCTCCACGACGCCGAGTCCGGAGAGAGGAACCTCAGCCTTGGCACGCGCACCTTCGAGCGCGGATGCGAGGCGTTCCGCCGACTGGCGGGCGAGGTGGAATGGCTGAAGTACTACGAGAGCGGCAACTACTTCCTCCTGCTCGTCGAGGGTGTCCCGGTCAAGTTTCACCGTACCGACCCCGACGACCCGAACCCGCGGACCACGCGGGAGCTCCAGCCTGAGATGGTGCTGAAGCAGAAGGCGTTCGTCTTCATGGAAACGTTGGAGCCGCAGCGCGCCCCGGGCGACATGCTCGGGTCCGCCCTGCGGCTCTACTTTCAGGACGACCCGCTGACGAAGGAGGTCTTCCGCGTCGCCTTCGCCCGCGTCGGCCCCGACGGGAAGACGCTGCAGTCTTGGGACATCGACCTCACCGACGTCGTGACGCCGCTCGCGCCCCTCGGTGGTGACCTCCCCGAGGCACCGGACCTCGACCAGCCGAACGTCGGGCCGAAGCCCCCGGCGGCCCGCAAGACCGAGACGGAAGACGAATGATGCCGAGTAGCACCCAAGCATTTTCGGGCGACCGCCTGCGACTGGCTCGCGTGTTCGGCGGGTTGAGCCAGTCTGAGCTAGGAGCCCGCGTCGAGGTCACACACGCGTCAATCTCGCAGGCCGAGAACGGTGTGCGGCAGCCGAGCGACACCATCGTCGAGAAGATGGCGCAGGTGCTCGGGTTCGACGTGTCATTCTTCTACGCCCCCGCTCCCACCGAGTTCCGCGACGACGAGTGCTACTTCCGCAGGCGCAAGACGACGCCGATGGGGGTGCGCAACAAGGTTCTGGCGTCCGGCACCTTGTTCAACGAGTTGGTCGGGCTACTCGACGCGTCGGTGCGGTTGCCGCCCTACGACGTGCCCTCGATTCGGGTGAAGACCGTCGAGGACATCGAGACGGCGGCCGAGCGAGTGCGCGAGCACTGGAAGCTACGGCTCGACACGCCTATCAAGAACGTGACCCGCGTGCTGGAGCGCGCCGGCATTGTCATCGCCCGATTCGCCGCGAGCGCTGGCAAGATTGACGCCTTCTCCCGGGCGGGCGACCGCGGCGTCATCGTGCTCAACACGGACAAGGGCAGCACGTCGCGCTCACGCCACGACAAGGGCCACGAGTGCGGGCACTTGGTGATGCATGGCGGGCTTGACCACGGGTCCTACGAGGAGGAGGCGCAGGCAGATCGATTCGCCAGCGCATTCTTGATGCCTCGCGCAGCGTTCAGCCGTGAGTTCCCGCGGCCGGGCGCCGGGCGCGTGCGGTTAGAGGCGCTGATTCCGATGAAGATGCGATGGCAGTCGAGTATCGCGGCCATCGTGCGGCGAGCATATGACCTTCGCCTGATCTCGCCGGCGCAGTACCAAGCTGCCTTTAAGCAGTATTACTCGCGGGGGATGCACCGCGGTGAGACAGCGGAGCCGCCCGACGAGGTGCCCGAAATCGTATCGCTGGCGTTCAAGGTCCTCGAGGACCAAGGCGTCACACGCGAGGACGTCGTGCGTCGGCTCGGGTGGACAGATGAGGTGCTGGCGAAGATCGCCCCGGATTTGGCGCCACCGACCATCACCGGGCCGACCAATGTCATTCCGTTCGCCCAGGTCAAGACCCGGCGTCCGGTGCGCCCGCCGGAGTAGCGCGGGACGATACGAGTTCGCGCCGCATGCGACGAGGGGGCGTGCGCCCTCCCGAGCGGTGCGAGCGAACCTGAACAGCGGCTCAGAACGAGCGAAGTACGGTGCCGATCGTCACGATGAGTGACGGCAGACCGGACGACTCAGACTTCAACGACGCGACCGGGTGGCCGTATGCCCGACCCGTGCGACTCGGCGGACGGTCGCTGGTCCGCATGCGTCGTGTCCTGCGCTTCGTCCTCGGGGGGCACGGGGGCGCTGCCGGCGGCGGCATCCAGCTTCTTCGTGTACAGCGCCCAGATGCCGTCGTTCACCCTTCCCTGCCGGCGCAGTCGCATCATCGCGATGTGAGGATGAATGAGCCCGATCGCGGCGATGTCGTGGACTGCGTCCGAGAACACCTTGATGAAGCCAAGTCGCTCCAGGTGACGGACGCGCTCGCGCCATGAGCGCGTCCGATTTTTCGCGAAGCCCGAAAGCCACGCTGCCTCGGCTTCATCGGGAATCTCGATCAACCCCTCGTCGAACGTTCGCGTCCAGAGGTCAACGTAGACGCGCGAAAGATCCACCGCCCCTCGCACGTCGCGGTCCTGCAGCGCGCACAGGACAACGGACAGCGTCCGAGGGACAGCGCTCCACCCCTTCTCCTTCATGGGGCCGCGCCACATCTCGCGGCCACCATCGGGCCAGAGTTCCTTCCGAAGCCCTTCGCGGCGTCGGGCGCTCCTAACTTTCGCCACGCGAACCTCCGAGCGATCGAGTCGCAGGCATTCTGACGTTAGCTAGCACTCCCGTCAACATGCTTGGCGCTTATCTGCTTCTGTGTGGACACACGTACATCGCAAGATCAACCTGTTAGCTCGCTTAACCGTTTCCCACGTATCCGGTTTCCAGATTTCCTGTTTCCGAGGGTCCGAGGTTCCGCCGCCGGGAATGCGGGCGGAGGTATGGGGGCGATGCGGCCATCCCCATGCGTGACATCACGTAAGTAGCCGGTTTTACGGAGTCCGCCAGGCTGCACAGCGGACGGGCTTGCGCCCAGCGATGCCATCGGCTAGCGTCCTACCTGCCCGGCCGCCCCGCGAAGTACAGGTCGGACGGGTGAGAGGCAGAAAGCCGAAGAGGCCCACCGGCGCGCCAACGCCGATGAGCCCCTTCTTCAAGACAACCAAGAGGCCCCTTGGGGGGGCACCGGGTCCTGAACCAACCCGCATTGTGCCTCTCGAACCGCCTCGTTGCAAGCCGGCCGCGCAGGGGGCGGCTGCTTGCGAGGAGGCATCCCATGCAGCCCCCGTAACGTGAGCGCCTGAGCACGCCGAGTTCTGCTCCGTCCCGGGCACCGCCGCCGCGCGGTCCCGGGACGTTTCATTTTCGGGCGGAGACTCGCCTTAGGCTCGAGGACCTCCGGCAGATAGGCGATGTGGCTCGCCGCCACTCTGCTCCACGACGGGAGCGCAGACTGCTAACCCGTGATGTTCGCCTTCGCCTCGCCAGATTCTGGTGTGACCGCTACGATCTCGAGTTCGTGGATGAACACGGTCCCATCATCGACGGTCAGCGTTCCTCTGTTGCCGATGAACAGCTTCAGCCTCTGGGCATTCTCGTACGTCAGTCGAATGTGGCACGTCGTCCCAAGATCGCGATGGTCGAGGACGTCGAAGAATCCTCCTTCGCCCTCGATCTCGAGGAGAAGCGTGCGATCGGCTGAACCGACTCGTCCCTCAGGCTGCGCAGTCGACATCCCGGTTTCCTCCTGTTGAGAGCAGAATTTTCACGAACCGCGGACGTACCATCCTGCGGTCGGCAGACGAAGGAACCCTGTTCCGTTTGCCGCCGCCCGGCCGGGCGTTGATCTCCAGCCGATGACGACCGCCGTGTTGCTGCGCGGGTTCGCTGCGTACACCGACTCCGCGGCCGGACCTTCGACAAGGACGGGAAGCTCATCCCCTGCATGCGCGTACCGGCCATGCCGATCGCCCGTTCCGGGCGATGCCGATCACCTGTTCCGGCCAAGGCGATCACCCGGGGCGTGACGCCGCTGGGTAGGTCTACTTCGCCGTCTTCTGCGCCTTCGTCAAGTCGCCCTTCACCTTCCTGATCGACTCGCCGCCGAGCTTCACGCGGTGGGCGTTGTGGACGAGCCGGTCGCAGACGGCGTCGGCGATCGTTTCGTCGCCGATGACGGAGTGCCACTCCTTGGGCTCGAGCTGGCTGGTGACGATCGTGGAGGTCGTGCCGTAGCGGTCCTCGAGCACCTCGAGCAGATCCTTCCGCTGGGCGGCGTTCAGCACCTCGAGCCCGAAGTCGTCGAGGATGAGCACATCGGTCTTGGCAAGGCGGCGGAGCAGGAGGAAGTGCGAGCCGTCGGCCCTGGCCTGGGCGACCTCGTCGAGCAGCCGCGACGCCCGGCGGTACACGACGGTGTAGCCGTCGCGGCACGCCTTCTGGCCGAGGGCGCACGCGAGGTAGCTCTTCCCCACGCCGGTGAGCCCCGTGAAGATCACGTTCTGGTGCGCCGTCACCCAGCGACACGCGGCGAGGTCGAGCATCACCGACTTCGCGAGGCCGCGCGCGTGCTGGTAGTCGATGTCCTCGACACTGGCGTCCTGCCGGAAGCGAGCGTTGCGCAGTCGCGCGGTGAGCCGTTTCTGCTCGCGGTCGTTCCACTCGGCATCAGCGAGCAGGCCGATGAGATCGAGCGGGGACATGTCCTTCTCCTTGGGCCGCTCGAGCCAGCGGCGCAGCGCCTCCGCCATCCCTGGAAGCTTCATCGATACGAGCTTCTGCATCGTCTGCTCGACGAGCATGCGTCTCTCCGTTGGCCTCGATGATCACGACCGCGGGCGTGATCGCCCAGCGCCCGCTGCGCCGCGAGGCCGCTCCGGCGCGGTCTCGTTGCGTCAGTTGAGGTAGTACCGGCTGCCGCGGATGTTCTCGTGGAGCGGCAGCGAGCCCTGCGGCTCGTCGCCGGGCAGCGGCTCCTGGTCGAGGTTGTTCTTCAGGATCGCGGCGATGCTTGTGTACGTGAGCGTCCGGTACCGCAGCGCCCGGGCGCTGGCGCGCTCGAGCCGCTCGGGCGTGTACTCCTTGCCGAGCCGGAGGATCCCGAGGCATCGCTTGAAGCCCTGCTGCGGGTGGACCTTCGAGGCCATGATCGCCTCGACGAGCGCGACGGTCTGCGGCCCAGACTTCTTCGCCCAGCCGGCGATCCGCTCGGGCGTCCACTCGACGTGATCGCGATGGTCACGCGGCATGTGCTCCTTCCGCGTGGTGTACTTTCCCTTCGCGTAGCTGCGCGGGTAGCTCTCGAGCCGCCTCCCACTCTTGAAGATCTCGATCGTGGCCTCGGTGGCGCGCAGGTCGAGCTGCTGACCGATGAGCCCGAAGTGGACGCTGTAGAAGTGGTCGTCGTGCGCGACGTGGTAGTCGGGCGCAACCTTCGGCCTCGACCACTCGGCAAGCTCGTACGGGCGCACCGGCAGAGGCTTCAGCGCAGCCCGCTCGATCTCGTCGAAGAGCTGCCGTCGCGACTTCTTCAGCAGCCGCATCGGCCGGGCGTTCAGCTTCTCGAGCAGCTCCGCCACCGCCGTCCTCAGCTCCTCCATCGAGTAGAACGTCCGGTTCCGCAGCACGGCAAGGATCCACCGCTCGGCGATGAGCACCGCCGCCTCGACCTTCGCCTTGTCGCGCGGCCGGTGCGGGCGCGCTGGGATCACGGCCGCCTCGTAGTGACGCGCGAGGTCGGCGTACGTCGGGTTGAGATCGGGGTCGTACTTGCTCGCGCGCGTGACGCCGACCTTCGGATTGTCGGGTACCCAGATCGGCGTCACGCCGCCGAAGTACTCGAAAGCCCGCACGTGGCAGCCGATCCACGTCGGCAGGTCCTGGTGAAGCACGGGCTCGACGTAGGTCAGGTTCGACGCGCCGAGCACGGCGACGAAGAGCACCGCCTTCTGGCATTCGCCGGTGAAGGCGTTCACGACGTCGAGGCCGTCGCCGCTGAAGTCGATGAAGGTCTTCTCGCCGGCGCGGTGCGCCTGGCGCATCGTCGCCGACAGCGGCCGCGCCCAGCGCAGGTACCGATCGCAGAATTGGCTGTACTGGAGGCCGCCCGGCTGCGCCTCCTTGTACTCGTGCCAGAGCAGCATCTTCGTGACGTGCCGCCGCTGCAGCTCGGTGTGGATCCACGCCCAGTCTGGCTCGGGGCGGTTCGACACCGGCCGGTGCTCGTCGGGGAAGAGGAGCCGCTCGAGCGCGGTGTCGTCGTCGAGCTCCGGCGGCAGCGGCCAGGAGAGCCCTGCGAGCGCGATGCGCCCCGCGTACTCGGCCACCGTGCTCGGCGACAGCCCGCAGCTTCGCGCGATCGCACGGCCCGACTGGCCGGCCTGGAGCTTCAGCCTGATGATCTCTCGCAGCTTCCGCATCGGTAGCCTCTCGGCCGCCATCCCGCCTCCTTGTGGAGGCGGCATCAGCGGCGGACTACCCAGCGGCGTCAACGCTCCCGAGCGCCCGGCCGAGGCCGGTCACCTGGCTATGCGTTCAGCGATCGGCTTGCTCCGGAATCGGTGATCGGCTTCGACCGGAATCACTGATCGGCTTCCGCCGGAATCGGTGATCGGCATGGACCGGTGCACGCACCTGCAATTGCGGCCTCGACGAGCTGCTGGCCCTCGCTCGGCGCGACACGGACCAACAGTAACATGGGTCTGGAGTCGAACCGCCATCCGGACGAGGGTCATCGGGCATGCCGGGCCCGTTCCTGGGCCGTACCAGGGGTCTCGTCGCCCAGCAGGATCGAGGAAGGGGGGCGGCCGAGGCGTTCGCGGGCTGTCATGCGCGAGAGCCCTACGCAGCGAGGGCCATGGCCCGCACGATGGCGAGCGCGTGGCCCTCGTGATCTGCGACGCTCACCAGTTCTTGGAGGCGAGGCGGACCGTGTCCGCATTGACGTCGAGCGCCGCGCCGACCTCGACCCACGTCGCCCCCTTCGCCCGCATCCCCTTCGCCTTCTCCACGTCGCAGGGCAGCATCACCGACGGGCGGCCCAGCTTCTTGTTCTCGCGGCGCGCGCGGGCGATGCCTGCCTTCGTGCGCTCGATGAGGACTCGGCGTTCCTGCTCGGCGACCCACCCGAACACGCTCACGAGTAGGCCGCGCGTCGGCCCCGAGGTGTCGGTCCAAGGCTCGCGCACAGAGATGACGGCACATCCGACGCGGTCCAGCTCGGCGACGCGAGCGACGATCGCGACGTGGTCCCTGTCGATGCGGTCGAGCGCGACGACGACCAAGGCACGCACCTCGCCACGGCGCGCGCGGTCCATGACGGCGTCGAGGGCGGGCCGCCGCTTGACCGCGGAGCCCGTCTCCTCAACGACCTCAACGCGGTAGCCCCGAGCCCCGGCGAGGCGCACGACCTCCTCCCGCTGGTTGGCCGTGGTCTGCTCGGCGGTGGACACCCGCAGGTACGCGACGGCGAGGGGCTTGGCGGTGGCGGTCACGACCGAGGAATATGACTCATTCCTCCGCTCCATGTCGGACGCGGCGCTACGGATGTGGCGCGGAGAGGTCGCACGCTGCGACTCGCCCGATTGCCACCCTGACGCCTGCTTCACTCTTAGACGGGGCGACTTCAGCGCGATGGACGTTTGCCGCGCACACCTGGAGGAAATGGTTGAGCTGGTCGAGCGGGTTTGCAGGCAGGTCGGCCTCGAAACGTGCGTCGCCGTGAGCGAGGTGCTGCCGTGAAGCCGAAGACAATGCGGATGGACACGCGCCCGGAGTGGGCGAAGGCTGTTGAGCGGGAAGCCCGAGAGCGTGCGTCGTCGCCGGAGAGGACAGCCGACGATGGTGCGAATCAAGGAGTGGAAGAGAAACGGGAAGCAGGGATTCGAAGTGGACATCCGCATCACCATGCCCGACGGAACTCGCGTGCGAGAGCGCGTGAAGTCCCCCGTCACGTCGAAGAGCGGCACCCTTCGATGGGCGCAGCAGCGCGAGGCAGAAGTCCTCGCGCGAGGCGGGAGGAGGAGCACAGAAGAGACACCGCGCGCGGCCGTCCCGACGTTCGAGGAGTTCCGCGCGCGGTACATCGAGGAGCACTGTGAGGCGAGCCGCCTCAAGCCGTCGACCATCGCTCAGAAGAAGGCGGTCCTCGACTTGTACGTGAAGCCGAGGTTCGGGGACCGCAGGCTCGACGACGTTCGCGATTCGGACGTGGCGAAGCTCAAGGCCGACCTGAAGCACCTGAGCCCGAAGACGGTCAACAACGTCCTCGTCACGCTCAGCACGATGCTCAAGGCCGCGAAGGAATGGGGCGTCATCTCCGCCCTTCCCTGCTCGATCAAGCTGCTGAAGACGACCGTTCCGACGGTCGACTTCTACGAGTCCTGCGACTACGAGCAGCTCGTCGAGACGGCACGCAAGGTCGACCCCCGTATCGAGCTGCTCGTGCTCCTGGCCGGCGATGCCGGCCTTCGCCGCGGAGAGATCATCGGCCTGGAGCAGAACGACTGCGACACGAAGAGGGGCACCCAGCACGTGCGCCGGTCGGAGTGGAAGGGCCAGGTGACGCTCCCGAAGGGCGGCCGCGAGCGCCAGGTCAACATGACCGAGCGGCTCAGGGACGCGCTAGTCGCGAACCGCCACCTTCGCGGCGACCGAGTCCTCTGGCGCGACGACGGCCACGAGAAGGTGACCGGCGTCCTCCTGGCGAAGTGGATGCGGCGGGCTCAGAGGCACGCCGGGCTCAAGGTGACGGGAGGGCTGCATATCCTCCGCCACACCTTCTGCTCTCGGCTCGCGATGGCTGGCGCTCCGACGCTCGCCATCAAGGAACTGGCCGGCCACACCAGCGTGACGACGACGATGCGCTACATGCACCTGTCGCCGTCGGCCAAGTCTGCAGCCATTGAGCTGCTGAACCGGGAAGCGCGGGGAGCCGTAAGGGAGACGGCCCAGGGGTCCTAGAAGAACCCCTGAGCCGTCAGGTACTTAAAGAGTCGGGGAGACAGGATTTGAACCTGCGACCCCTTGGTCCCGAAGGGTCACCGCCGGGATCCGATACGGTCGGCTCCGATCCGATGGCGACCGATGTGCCCGAAATCATTGGGAGGGGCTCCGGCGACCGATCCGATACAGACGGGCCCAGCCGGCCGGGACC
Organism: Anaeromyxobacter sp. SG64; assembly: GCF_022690745.1. NCBI lineage: Bacteria > Pseudomonadati > Myxococcota > Myxococcia > Myxococcales > Anaeromyxobacteraceae > Anaeromyxobacter > Anaeromyxobacter sp. SG64. Next base: position 143,654 of record NZ_JALCZB010000002.1, read on the forward strand.
GGCCCTCTCAGTCACGTTTCAGGCACAGCAGACTGTGGGTACGCCCCGCCTCCTGACCATTCGCGAGGCGGCCCACCGGCTTCGCGTCTGCAGGGCGACTGTGTACCGACTCGTCGCCAGCGGGCGGCTGCCTGCAGTGCGCGTTTCGTCCGGAGCCATCCGTGTGCACGATCTCGATCTAGTTGGCCGAGGCAAGTAGCTGCACATCTGAGTCGTGGCGGCGGACTTTGGCAGCGTCCTCCCCTTCACCTGGGGGCACCGTGCCTAGCCCTCGCTCATTCATGTTCCCGGCGAGTGTGCCCGGTCAAGCCGGGGACCTCGTCTTCGGTAGGAGATGGGACGGCTCGAGGCCAACATGTTGTCGAGCGCAGCAGTGGTCAGCTCGCGACAGCTCAAGACGGGGCGTCGTCATTCCGTCTGCTCTTCTCGCTCATCACCGATCGCGGAGGACAGATCCTGTAGCGTGGTCTCGTAGACGAGAGCTCCGAGACGGCTCTTCCACTCCGTCGGGTACGCGCGCAGCGAGGCCCGCGCGAGAGGAAGAAGCGTCTCCCGCTCTTCACCACTGTTGCGGAGGGCGTTGCCAAGCTCGACGGCAGCGCTGCGGTGTCGAACACCGCCGACCGCGAGTAGGACGCGAGCCGCCGACGTCGGGACGCCGAATCTTAGATGCTCAGGAAACGCGAGGACGGCTGGAGCCAAAGCTCGGCCCTGCCCCTCCAGCAACTTGGCGAGCAGAGCAACTCCCTGTTCGATCACCGTTTGCAGCACGTACGAGATGACGCGAGCATGAACCCCCAGGAAGTCATCGAGTTCCAGCCCCGATATCGCCGCGATGTCTCGGAAGCGCGAGCCCTTCAGCCACGCCGCGACCGTGTCGAAGAACGGCTGCTTCAGCGCGCTCGTGTCAGCGTCATCTTCGAGTCGATGAGCTTCGCGCAACGCCTCTTGTACGTCAGCTTGGCCCCAGGCCCACTCGAGCATGATCGCGACGACGGTGGGCTCGGTCGGGTCAGCGACATCGTCCCAGGTCGGCCGCTGCGTCAGTAGGCTCGACTCCACTGAGTCGAGCATGCGAGGGCGCGCGCCCGTCTCGCGAATCCACTGAAGTCGGCCGGTGGTGCGGATGCCCGATACGCGGCGGGCGCGCAGTTCAAACACGCTCTGGAGGAGCCGCCTCGACGCCACATCCGCCTGCTGAGACGCGAAGGTCTGATCGGCTAAGCGTACGGCTTCGCCCACCAGTGCCTCCTCACCGATCTCTTCAGCGGCTAGATCGATGAGCGTCGCGTCGATCCCGTCGATCAGCGTGTGGAGCGCCGGCGTATCTTCAAGGTCGCTGTTCGTCAAATGTGTGGTCTGTCGCGCAAGCGCCTGCCGCAACCGGTCGACCAGACCTCGCAGAGCGCCTCGTACCGGCTCTCCAGGCGTCTGCTTCGCCACCTGTTCGACCTGCCACCACTGCTGTGCGTTCGCGCAGATCACCAGCCCCTTCGTCGTCGATCCGGCGCGCCCTGCTCGACCGACGAGGTTCTTGATGTCACGAGCGAGCAGGTTCTCCGGAGGCCCCTTTTTCCGGCGCCGCTGCACGGAATACAGGACAAGCGTGCGAATCGGAAGGTTCACGCCCTCAGCGAGCGTGTTCGTGCAGATCACGAACCGCACGTCGCCTCGGCGCAGCAGCTTCTCCAACACCTCGCGAGTCTCTTGCGGAATGTCCCCGTGGTGAAGGACCGCGCCGACAGCAACGACCCGTGTGCCCAGCCAGCCCTCCCCGTATTCAAGCTGCAGGTACTGAACGACCGGCGCGAGTTTGTCTTGCTGGGCGAACTTGATCGGCGCGGGCAGCGTGAGTTCGTGAGCGAGTTGATCGACGAGCTCCTCAGCCAGGCCGACTGCGCCTTGATCTCCCCGTTTGTTAGCTGCGAACACTGCCGCCGCTCCCATCGGCAGTGCCTTCCGGGCTGTCGCGACGGCCTGAGTCTTCACCGACGCGAAGCTGTACGTATTTCGACGGTTCGTCGCGGGATTCAGATGCTCGAAGTCGGTGCGCGACAAGAAGCCCTGGACCGAGAACCTCGTCGGTTCGGGCTCGTGCGGGTGCATGTCGAGATCGACGGTCGTGTTCGCCCCCGTCCCGGACGACCGCAGCACCGCGTATTCGGCGATCGCTGGCCGGTAATCGCTCCGCACTACCGCATCCGGCGACCCACCGAGCCACGCGTTGATCTCATCGATGTTCGGAACGATCGCCGACACAAACACGAAGCGCGGCGCGCCGCTCTCGCGTGCGCGCATCCTCGCGAGCAGTAGCTCGAGCCCAACACCACGTCCGCCACCGTCGAGGAGGTGCCCCTCATCGCAGATAACCAAGGAGATTCGACGGAGTAAGTCACCGCTCGCACCGAGAAGCCCGGAGAGTGCTTCGGGAGTGGCTACGACGACTCGCGTGCTGTCGATGTCGCGGACCTCATCACCCGTGGGCACCGTTCCGCCATAGGCGCAACGTGCGGAGATGCCCAGCGCGTTGAGCCGCTTGACGACGCTGCCTCGAAGTTCCGACGCCAGCGAACGGTACGGAACGAGGAGGATCGCCACTTCCGACTCGGTAGTTTTCGCATGCCAGTAAAGGAGCGCCTCGCAGAGGGCCGTCTTCCCGGCGCCCGTTGGCATCTGCAGCGAGAAGGTATCGTTGCGCTCTAGCAACCCGCGCTTCAGCGCTTCGATCTGGGAAGGGAAGAACTCCCACGAGCGCCGGTTGAGCAGCGAACCGACGAATGGAGTCCAGAACTCGGTCTCTCCGCGCGGCAGCACCGCCCGCACGTTGGTGGTCAGGAAGCGCTTGGTGAGGTGTTCGAACAGCCGCGCGGGAATCCAAGCATCCGGCCCTAGACGCAGGGCGGCTGCTGACTGCTCGACCGCGTTCGCGCCGATCGCGCTGATCGTCGCCATGTCGCCGTGGCGCAGGGCTCCGACGAGCCTACGCCCGACCTGCGAGGTCATATTGCTCGGGCGCGCGATGAGGTCGAAGCAGGCGTGGTAGGACTCCGGTTCGCTCCCGCCCGGCGTAACGGCTCGAGCCGTTAGATACGCGGATGCAGGAAAGCCTCCGCAGTAGAAAGCGGCGGCAGCAAAGAGCGTTGCTTCGGCCTTGGAGATCCCTACGCGACGAAGCCGCTCGTCCTTGTCTGCCGCGAGCTGCGCGAGCGCATTGCCCAAACGCGCCCAGCCAGTCGCGTCGGCGGAACCCTCCCTCATCCGGTCGAAGAGCTCACCCACGAGCGCGAGGAAGTAGTCGTCGGTACGCGTTCGGATGCCGGCTAGGTCGAGCGTCGACTGCTGCACCTGGAAGTACTCAAGGTGCCGGAGTGCGTCGGCGTCTCCGATCCATCTCGCGAGCACGGGCCTCATTTCGCTGTCACCTCGAGCGCGGGAGGTGGCGCGGACTTGTGGTGCGGGGCGAGCGGGAGAGCCTTCTTGGCCGAGTCGAACACCGCGGCGTAAATGTTCTTCAAATCCGGAACGGCAATGACAACCACCGTGTACTCGGGGGATGCGGTGATGGGGGCGCTCTTCAGCTCCTCATCAAGGAGCGTCTGGCACACCACCGCGACTGCTCTAAAGCGTTTCGTCGCGGGCGGATGATCGGTGGCCTTGATGAAGCGGTCCAGGTGCGCGATCTGGACGTCCCCAAGCGGCTCGAGCAGCGCGCGCTCCTTGAGCCATACAAGGGTCCGTGCGAGGCGACTGGTCCGATCCTTCGCGCTGTCGTCGATGGCGCTCTGTATCGGGGTCGATTCGCCAGCGGTAGACTTCGTCTTGACCTCGGAGCAAAGCAGAACATCCTTGTCGCTCGACGTCGGCCACGTCGGGAGCACGAAGTGGACAACATCGGAGTGCGGCGCCGGCTTCGTGCGGTCCTGCTTCAGTCGCCACTTCTTCGGGCCGATCGCCTTTACCGGAAGCTCCTTCGCACTCTGGTAGAAGTAGACGAGGATCTCGCCGAAGTCGCCCGCCATCGTGGCTCCGGCATCCGGCATGCGCGCGGCAATGATCTGGGTCTTGTCGACGTTGTGTTCCAGAGCCTTCTCGATCACTAGCGAGTCGCTTACGTAGCAGCGACGCACCGCGACACCGAGAGTGTCAGCCCAGGACTTCGCATGCTCGTCGCTGACCCGCACGAGAACGTACGGATCTTCGTGCTCATGTGGAAACCACTGTGCGGCGAGCGTTAAGTTCAACCCGAGATCGTCGGTCACGACTTCCTCCCATCGCTCCCGGACCTTCTCGCGGAGGCTCGCCTTCAGGCTACATGAAGTACCCGAAACGCGCCTGGAAAGGCGCGCCCTCGGGGATGTTCTTCAAGATGTCGCCAACGCGGCGTGCGGCGCGGACCGAGATCGGCTCGCCGCCGTCGAACTGGGTATTGTTCCAGTTCAGCTTGGAGAGTTCCAACATCTCTCCGGCAAGGGCCCGTACCGTCGTTTCGCCCCTGACGCGCGCGAACTCCAGCGGTCTGGGAACGTACATTCCCGGGTACGTCGCGAAGTAGTCGACGCTTCCGCGGAGGTAGATGAGACCCGAGCGCTCATCGAGGCCGATCAAGGTTCCACGGAGTGGCGGGTACGTTGCTTCGCGGAAGACTCGCGTCCACGAGCGCCGGACCCAGACGAGATCCACGAAGGCGATCCTCTCGTCCGCTCCGCCGGCCTCGAACCCTTCTTTTTCCTCGTCACTGAACGTGGACGTCTTGTGTAGCACCAGCCGAGCCGGGCTCGTGTGGTGTTCGTCTCTGTACGCGGCGACGGCGTTCCGGAGTAGGCGGTAAGCATCCTCACGACCGAGGTGAGGCTGGCGATCATCCTTGTCCAGCAACGCCTCCCCTCCTCGAACGATCATGCCTTCACCGCGTTCGTTGAAGACCTGTGCAACCGAGGCGAGCACGCGTTCGTTGTCCAACGTTTTGTAGAAGCTGACGCCGGTGTAGCAGGTCATGAGGTCGACGGACTCGCGTACGAGTCGCCAGAGGCTCCCGCCCGCCTTGTAGTAGAGCGCCGTGAAGAAGTTCCACGCGCGCGTCGCCTCATCCTGGAGTTCGCGTCGCCGCTCGTCTCCTCTCGAACGCCGCTTCGTCGAGTCGTAGGTCTCCTCGCGAATCATCTGCGAGGGCGTGCCGAACCGCATCGCCCTCGCCTTCAGGACGTCGTGAAAGTCCCGTCGATAGGGTGGACGTCGCCCCGATTCGTCCGATGCTTCGTCTAACCCGGCCTCGCTCGGATCGAAGGCCGCGCGACGGGTTTCCAACGAAGCCAGGAGATCGAACGGAGGAGCGCAGACGAGCACGTCCACGCCACCCATCTGAGCGAGCCGTTCCATTTCGGCGATGAACGGTTCGACCGCGTCCTCCACGGTTCCAGTCGCGGCGATGCGCTGTATCTCGAGTGATGGCACGCACCGCACTCGCCGCTCGTCGATCACCAGCTCAGTCTGGAACGGACTGTCCAAAGAGAAACCAGGAAATGGTGGGAAGAGGTTCGGCTGGCGGCTCTCCTTTGCCTCAAGCCCAGAGGCACAGCGCTCCAGCCAGCGCACGAGCTTCTCCGTCGTGTCCCTCGAGCCGATGAGGCCGACGCGGATCGCAGGTCGAACGCCCGCGTCCAGCGGACCGAAGTGGACGATTCCGGCCCTGGGATCGATGTGGCGTCGGCCCGCCCCGAGTTCGATCTCCGGCTCCTTGAGCACGTCAGCGAACATGATCGAAGAGCCAGTCTGTCTGGGGTGGAGAAGCTTCCAGCGCCTCGCTCGCGGGATCGCTCTTCCGCCAGAGCGAGTCCAAGATGCCGTAAGGCACCTTGATCTCCTTGAGATCGCCGAAGAGAACTGCCGCCCCTGGCGGCTCGAACAGCCCTCCTGACCGCTGGAGACGGTCCGCCCAGAACAGGACCTCGCTCAGGACGGCCCGATTGCCTTCCCACCGCTTGATCCCAGCGAGCGCCTGAGAGTGGAACCGGTGAAGCTCCCTACCGTCGCGGGTGAACGCGTACGTCGGCGTGATCTCGAGGAACCAGGTCCCCTCGAGCCGCCGGAAACGAGAGCGGAAGGCCATGTGGCGGTATATGACGCGGGACTCGCCGTCGTACTCCTTCTCGTACTTGGTGAATGCGGAGATCCTGCTCATCCGCTTGAGATTGGAGTAGTGAACGCCCTGCGTGTCCAACGGCGCGGGAGCAGACCATACGAATGCATCGAGCTGCTTCCAGTACCTCGCGGTCGGATAGAGCTTGTCGCGCACAGTCGCCTCGAGCAACTCTGCGAACTGCTTGCTCCGTTCAGGATCGATCGACTCGCTCCACTCGGGAGTATCGAACTTCTCGATCGTGCCGACGTCGCACACCGCTGGCCACGCCCCATCCTCCAGGTCCTCGAACGAAATCACTCGCTTGTTCTTGAGGATGAATCGATTGCCGCCACGCCCCCCCTTCGCGCGGTGTGCTTCCCAGATTGGCGGCCGGTGCCGGTGACTTGTCTCCGCAACGAAGATGAACCTGGGCAGAGCCGTGATCGGCAGCAGGTTCGAGATCAGCCGTTCCTCGTGCGGCACTGGGCCGAGCGGCACCCCTGGTTCCGCCGACGAGGAGTCGCCGAGGAGGTCGACCAGCGAATTTTTGGCTAGACGGTTCCTCGCCTTGTCGAAACGCACGACGCGCGTGCGGCGGTTCTTGGCTTCCCGGTAGTAGCGCTGGATACAGATCCAGTACGCCTCCCTCGTTGCCGGACGGCTGACGACGAGGAGGACTGGCGTCTCGAACTTGAGCCAGTACTCCACGTCGCGCGCTTCGCATGGGTACTCGAAGCCATGCTCGTGTTCGCGGAGGAAGGGGCCCTCGTGCGCCTTGCTCTGCACCAGCAGGAACTTGCTTAACGCGTTCCCCTGGGCATCGAAGAGCTCGATCTCGCCGTCAATGCCGACCTCTAGCGGTCCGCTCGCGTTCCAGCGGCAGCCCATGTCGAGCACGATCTGCTCGATGAGCGCGATCCCCTTCTGCCCGAGCAGGGAGGTCTTCGAGAGTTGCTTTGGCCTCTGCCGAGCCCTTGAGCGCGCCAACGATTCCCCTCCTCCCGGCGACACAATGCCGTCGTATCGTAGCAGTGGCGTCCGACATGCCTGCCACACCGCTACGCTGCCGTCAGACACGATCGGTGAGGCTGATCAAGAGGTTACGCCTTCGCGCTGAGAACCCGGCAGGTTGGAGCTTTCGGACGTCGAGGCAAGCGGCCGGCGCGGACGCGCCGGCCGCTCGCCTCAGGTCCCTGCGATGTCGCGATGTCGTCGCCGCGGGTGGGAGCCACGCGTTAGCGTGTGGCGGCGGCGACTCGCGCAGCCGGAGGCCTGCGAGTTGCTTGTGGGGTGGCGGCGACGAGCACGTCGCGGGTTATAGGCGAGCTTCGGTCGCGGACCGAAGACGAACCGCGTACGCGTAAACCGCTTACGCGACTGGCGGCAGCATCAGCTCCCAAGCGCGGCTCGCGACCTTTGGTCCCACGCCATGGATCTCTCGGAAGAGGCTCTCGAACGCACTGCGATCGCCAGCGCGCACCAACTCTGCGAGACGTGACAGTCCTCCGCGGTGAATGGCTGTCATGACGGCCTGCAAACGCTCCGCGTACATGGATGTAAGCAGGCCTCGGTTGTACCCGTTCTTTGCCAGTTTCACTGTCAGGGTCCCAAGGTCCATCCCTGCTACCGCCGCCGGTGAGAGGACTTCCACTGCTCGGAGGGCCGGCAACGCCGACCGGACTCGCTCGACCGGCCATCCGCCGACCGAAAGTACCGCGGTCGCGAGCGCGTCTACGTGGTCTTGCGTCAGCACTCTCGTTCCAGTGGGCACCACTTACTGAAGCGCCATTGCCTTCATGGCTGCGGTCTTCGGGTCGCCGTAGAAGATCGGGTCGACGTGCTCCATGATATCCGCGCTGACGTCGAGGAAGTTGCGCTTGTTCTCGATGGGGATCAGGGCGCGCTTCGCGCCGTTGTCCTTGGCGACCTGCAGGGGCTCGGTGAGCGAGCGCAGCGGCTTGATGTTTCCCTGGACGCTCATGTCCCCGAGGATGAGGAGAGCGGGGCTAACGGGCGCCTTTCGCAGCGCGGAGTAGCAAGCGACGAAGAATGCCACGCCGAGCTCGGCCTCGACGCGGTTCGCGAGGAGGTCGATGACCTCGACGTGGATGTCGGAGACGTCGAGGTCGCGCGCGATGCCGAGCTCCGTCTTCTTCGCCTGCAGGAAGCTGAAGGCACGCTGGACGGACTCCTTCATTGCGCCCGCCACGCCGCCCGCGAGCTTCAGCTTGCCCGTACCCGACGAGACGGAGACCTCGACGCGGTAGAGGCCGACGGTGCCGTCGGACGTGACGCCGGCGCTGTAGACGGTTCCAGGGGCCAGCGGGTCGGTGGAGATGAGATCGCGACCGCCCTGCTCGGGCACGCCGACGAACTTCTCCTCGCCAGTCTCGTTGTCCGAGTAGCTGAACGACGTGTGGTAGTACTCGAAGGAGCCCATCTTCTTGAGCTGCTCCTTCACGCGGCGGCGTCCTTCGACCGCGAGCTCAAGGATCTCGCCGAGCTCCTCCTGCGTGACCTCGCCGTGCGGGAAGAGGATCTTCATCAGGCCCGAGACGGTCTTGCGCACCGCCTTGCGGTCGCGGGCGTTGAGGTGCGCGCCGAGCGAGAAGTGGCGGTCGATGACCTCGGTGAAGTTGTGCTTCCGCATCTCGCGGAGGGCCTCGGCGAGGTAGTCGACGACGAAGCCGTAGTGGCTCGTGAACATCTCGTTCCGCATCTTCGGGATCTCCCAACCCGGGAGGTAGAAGTGCATGCGGTCGATGAAGGCCATGTCGTCGCGGATGATGTCGGGCATCGGCGCGAAGAGATGGCCGGTCTGCACCATCACATCGACGGGCTGGTTCGTGTTGCCGAACATCGCGATGCTCGAGTCGCCCGAGACGGCCTCCTGCCCGCGCTGGAAGGTGCCCGACTCGCAATAGGTCTTCATCGTCGTGATGACCTCCTTCGGCATCTTCTGGAGGTCGGCGACCTCGTCGAACCCGACGACGTCCCAGATCTGCACCATGCCCTTCTGCCGGCCGTTCATGTGCCCGAAGAGGTTGGCCACCGTCGTGCCGCCCGTGAGCAGCGCGGAGTACGGCGAGACCTCCTGCACCACATAGCTCTTGCCGGTGCCTCGCGGGCCGAGCTCGACGAGGTTGTAGTTGCGCTCTGCGAGGGGGATGAGGCGCACGAGGAAGAGCAACTTCAGGCGCCGCCTCATCTCGTTGGGCTCGTAGCCCATGCTGCGCATGATGAGGTCGAGCCACTCGTCGGTCGTGAACTCGCTGCGGACGCGGCGGTACTCCTCGAGATCGAAGGTGGCGATCTGGATCGGCGTGAGCTTGTCGATCCAGAACGGGTTCTTGCCGCGTGACTCCTCGTCGTACTCGAAGCGCATGTCGACCTGCGCCCAGACGCCGCCCATCACGAGGCGCTCGTAGTCGCGGACGTAGTGCTCTGGGACGTGCACGTTCTTGTGGCCGAAGTTCGTGACCTCGGCCCAGTAGTCCGAGTCGACGAGGCGGACCTTCACCTTGTCTATGAAGGTGTGCCGGCCGCGATCCTTCACCATCGCCTGCGCCTTCATCGACTCGTCCGAGCGGATGTAGTTGTTGGCGAGAGTGTCGTTGACGACCTGAAGCCCCATCTGGATGGCCACCTCGTCGGACGAGGCGCAGTACTTCCCGAGCAGGAACTCGAGGACGAAGACCGGCACGTTGGCGCCGACCTTCACCTTTCGGACGAGGTCCTTGCGCACCACCTTTCCGGCGAACAGGCGGTTGACCTTGTCGTCGAGCGCATCTCGTGTCGGGGTTGCTCCGTTGCTCATGGCTTAGACTCCAAGTCGGACCGGGATGTCGGTCGGCGATCGGTACAGCTCCGCGTCGGTCGTCGGGTCCTGCACCACGACGCGCAACGAAGCGGCGCTTTCGTCGCCCAGCAAGAACGCGACAGTCACGGGCTTGTTCGGCTCGAGCTTCACCGTGCCCGTAGCCCGGTCGAACTGCGCGTCCACGGCCATGCCCACACCGCCAACCTGCTTGCCTGCCGCCATCAGCAACGGTCGCACCTGGATGCCCGCCGCGCCGAGCAGCATCTGCTTCGCGCCGTACATGAACGTGACGCTGAAGATGCGGTTGGTCACCGCCTCCGGGAGCCCGGTCGCCTCGATGGGGCCCGCCGAGGGACGCGCCGAGTCACGCGACTTCGTGCGGACGGTCAGCGCTGGGATGATCATCTCCTGGAGCGACGTCCCGCCGTGGTGGAAAGCGAGATCGCCACCCGCCTTGAAGACGCCCGTCGCGGCCGGGAACACGAACTCGAGGTCCGACGCGTAGCCGAGCGACGAGGCCGAGACACGCACGCAGCCGACAGACGTCGCGCCGCCGCGCCCGATCCAGCACCGACGATGCAGCTCCACGGTGGCGCCACCGGGCGCGTCGGTGCGCATCGACTCGTCGCGGTCGCTGGCGAAGAACAGGTGGCCATGGTCGGCGCTCACCACCGCGTGCTCGATGCCCGCCTTCGCGAGCTTGCCGAGAGCGCGCGCAAGGTTATCGATGACGGTGTCCATCACCTTGCGCGCCTGAAACGTGAAGCCGGTTTCGCCGGCGTTGTCGATCTCCTGCGAGCGGACGACGACGGCCTGCGCGCCTTCGACCTTCTTCGCGAGTTTCGACGGCTGAAGGCTCAACAGCTCGTCGAGCGTGAGGTCCACCAGCTTCGGCACGCGCGCTGCGGCGAACTTTCTTCGCGCCGCGAGGTCGGGCAGGAAGGTGTCGTCGATGCGGGCGCCGAGCTTGTCCTTCTCCTCGACGACCGAGAAGCTCGCCGACGCGCCGGGCATGAGCGCCGCCATGCCGATGGGCGTGATGCTCGGCAGCGCGCCGACGGCCGCGCGCACGGAGACCTCGGAGGTCTTCGGAAGGCGCTCAGCCAGCTCGACGCCCATCTCGAAGCGCATGGCGTCGATGAGAAAGTAGGCGACGGGCTTCGGCTTGTCGGCGACGACCTCGCTCCAGATGCGCGTCTGGTGCAGCGCGCCGGGCACCGTCCACCCGGCCTTGCCGAGCGCCTTGGTGAAGCCCTCGGACATCGCGTGGACGGTGTCCTCGTAGGCGCGGCGCACGACGGCGAGGGGGCGTTCCTCGGGCTCCTCGTCGAGGTTCGCGACCCACGCTTCGAGGCGGCGCTGGGCCTGGTCGAGGCGGAACCAGCCGGAGCCGGTCTGCGTGGCGGCGTAGGCATCGAGCCACGCCGCTGCATCGCCTGATGTCTTGCCGACCGCCGCCTTCACCTGAACCGCCGCGTTGCCGAGCTCGGCCATGCGCCGAGTGGCCTCCCACTGGGCCTTCCGAGCGACGTCACGGACGAGCCAGAAGCTCTGTTCTCGCGCGGCCACGAGCGCCAAGGCGCCCTCGAATTTGCCGTTCGCGATGAGGTCACCGGCATGGCCCAGGAGCGCACGCTCCTCGAAGCGGAACGTGTCGATGGCCCCGAGCGCGCCCGCAGGCAGCTTGGCGTTCTTGAGCCCCAGCTCCTCCTCGACGCCGTCGGCGAGTGTCGCGTAGGCATCGGCGTGGCCGGTGCGGAGGCGCCGCGCGATCTCGCGCACGGCGCCCTCTTCGTCCTTCGTGGGCGGCTTCGCGACGCTATCGAGCGACGCGGGCGGGTCACACGCGAGGTCGAGCCGGAACTCGCTCGCGAGCACGTAGCGCAGCGTGATAGCGCGGAGCTTCGCCAGCGGCGAGTCCGCAATGAGATCGAGCCCGAGGCGGGCCTTCACGAGCTTCGTCAGCTCGCGCATCGCCTCCTTGCTCACGATCTCGGCGTCGCGCGTGTCGCTCACGAGCCACGCCGTGAGGAGCCCGTCGTTGCCGCTTACATCGTGGAAGATGCTCTTCAAGATCGACGGCGGCTCCGCGCCGGAATTGCCGGCCGCTGCGCGCGCGAGGTCCTCGTAGGTGACCTTGCGTTCGAATGGCAGCATCTCGTCGACGACGCCGAGCGTGTACTTCTGAAGCAGGACGTTCTTCGCGAGCTGCTTCAGCTCCGGCTTCCAAGTCCGTCCGGCCTTCTCCAGCTCCATCAGCACCGACGCCTTCGCGTCGTGCGCGAGGCCGGGAATGTAGACGACCAGCGCGTCCGGCTTGTCGCCGCTCACGAGCGGCTCGACGACCGCGCGCAGCTCGAAAAGAGAGCCCGCGTACTCCGCGAGGCTCGCCTTGGTGCCGCCGACGGCGACCGGAACGGGCTCACTCGCCGAACGAGGTCCACCGCGCACCTCGTCGACGAAGGGCTGAAACTCGCGGCGCTCGTCGTACCAGACGACGACCCGACGGTCCTTGAGCTTGTCGGCGAGCTGCTTCGCCACGTACTCGTGAAGCGGGTGCATCAGGCGTCTCCTCCCTCGGCGGCGGCAGCGGCCTTGCGACGACCACCGCCCTTGCGCCCGGCGCTCTTGCCGTTGGCCACGGGCGCCTCGAGCAGGCTCTTCAGTGCGGACTTCACGGCGGGCGAGGTGCGCTCGCGCACGAGCTCCTCGACGCTGCGGGTGGGCGTCTTGCGCGCGGTCCACTTACCGTCGGTGTCCTCGACCCAGAACACGTCCTCGAGCCCATGGGCGATGGCGAGGCTGCGGTCCTTCGCGCACTTCGGCACCACGCGCTCGGGCCAGAGGTGCATCGCGAGGTGGGCCCAGTCGTACTTGCCCTCGGAGAGCGCGTCCCAGGTCGCCTTCAGCTCCTTCTGCCAAGCCTTGTTCTGCGGGACGAGCCGCCAGAGCGGCGCGAAGTTAATGATGACGCCGTCGTCGAGGTTCGGCTTCCAGAGCGGGGCGACGCGCTTCACCTCGTCGAGGAAGGCGCGCAGCTCCTCGACCAGCGCCTCTTGGGCGGCGAGCGCCCTGCGCTGGGCGGCGGTGGCGCCCTCGCGCAGATCGCCCGTGAGGGACTCGAGGCGGCGCTCCTCGTGCACGAGCTTCGGCGCGACGTAGTCGTTCTGGACGCGGAAGAGCGTGTCCTTGCTGAAGGCGTGGATGTAGAGCCAGACCGAGTAGCCCGCCGAAGGCGTCGCGAGCTGCCAGTAGATCGGGGCCCGCCTGCCGGATCGCCCGTACGCTTGGAGGTGCCTCGAAAAGAAGTCGTTTCGAATGACGCGGCGGAGGCTGTCTATGGAAGCAAGGCCAACGTCGTCAAGAACCCCCTCGACTTTGCGCACGAGATCACCGGTATGTCCTTCGTCGTCCACGAGCACATCGCTGGCGCCAACGCCATCGGTGACTGCAGGCGCTCGCCACGCACGCTTCGCAAACGGCTCTCGACGCCCGCCAGGCAACTCAGTCTTGCCGGTTGCGAGGCCGGCATCGAACCTGCCGAAGGCAACTCCGACCGCCCAGGAGATTGTCGCCTCGTGATCGTCGGTGGAGACGACGGCCACCTGAGGATCGTCTTCAGCCGGCTCAACAGCACCGTTCAGTTCGGCGCCCGTACCGTCGTTCTCTTCAGCCGAAGGGGCAAGCTGTCCGAGGTCTACACCGTACAGGCGAGCTGCGATTTCATCGATGCGTTGCTGGATGCTAGCCAGCTCGGCGTTTGCCTCCGTAGTCGACAAGCCCGGCTGACGACTTCGCAGGGCGGGCGGGAGCACGAACTCACTCGAGGTCTCGACCACCGACTGAATCGTCCGACCGGCATCCCAAGCGCGAACGGCAAGTTCCGCCAGTTCGCGTTTGGCGTCGCTGGGAAGCGCGGGCGGCAGCGGGAGACGCTGCATCGCGGTCACAACAAACTCCGGGAACTCGAAGCGCCCGAGGAGCACCTTGTAGAGGTAGTCGACTACGCGACTCGCGCTGAGACCGAGCAACCAGGGCAGGTCAGCCTCGGAAGCAGCCAGCATGAAGGAGCGCACGCTGAAGATCGCGCCTGCAGGCAGGGCCGAGGGAGAGAAGTCGCGCGCTCGTAGCGGCCATGTGATGCCAGGGCGCTCGAATAGGTCCACCGATGCCGGGCGTTCCATTGGGCGGTGCACCGACCCGAGAAACGCTCGGTACGAACGTCGACGACTGTCCCATGCGACGACGAAGTCGATGTCGGAATAGAATCTTCGCGTAGACCCCTTGGCCCAGGGACGCCACGAATCACTTTTCGAGACCTCCCAGGCAAGCCGAACGAAGCGGAAGTTATCCTCGATGTTGTTCGTCGTGCGAGCGACACGCTCGTCGCCTTCGAATCGCTCCTCGGTCGCGAAGAGCCGGCGAATCTTCAGCGGAACCCAATATGAGAACGGCGCGCCCGGAATCTTCGCGAAGGAGTCCGCATCGTCCTCGAAGCGGTGGTCAAGTCCCGTCTTCTGTGTGAATGGAACTCCGCGTGAAGCTCCTCGGCTGAATCACGCCGCCTTGGCGGCGGCGACGTCCTTCGACTTCAGCATCGACAGGTCCAGATAGCGACGGTCGGTCCA
>NZ_JALCZB010000020.1:0-72257 GCF_022690745.1 Anaeromyxobacter sp. SG64
CTCGCCGCTCGCGGCGCGGGGCGCGGCGCCGCCGGCGGTCGCGGGCGCCGGAGGCGCCTTCGGCGCGGGCTCGTCCGCGAGCGCCGGGGCGGCGAGCAGGGCGGCGAGGGTCAGGATCAGGGCGCGGGTCATGGAACCTCCAGCTCCTGTGCATAGCACGGGCGGGCGCGGGGTCGTCCGGGATTGACCGCCGGGGGCCGCGCCGTCATGAGAGCAGGCATGTGCGAGCACCTGAGCAGCCTCCAGCGACCGAGGTCGCACGCCCTGACGCCGAGCTCGCTCGGCTGCGAGGAGTGCCTCCAGAGCGGCGACGCGTGGGTCCAGCTGCGGCTGTGCATGACCTGCGGCCACGTGGGGTGCTGCGACAGCTCACCGAACAAGCACGCCACCCGCCACTTCCACGCGACGAGGCATCCGGTCGCGAAGGCGTTCGAGCCGGGAGAGGACTGGGCGTGGTGCTACGTGGACGAGGAGCTGGTCGAGGCGATCCCCGCGTTCCCCGCGGAGTCGCCGCGAACGCACTACGCCGCTCACCCCCGCGGCTTCCCCTCTCCGTAGCCGCCCGCGGTCTGGACGCCGATCACCGCCTTGCGGTGGAACTCCGGCACGGTCAGCGCGCCCGCGTACGTGAAGGCGGACTGCACGCCGGTGATCACGTCGACGAGGATCGCGCCGACGCTCTCGCGCCCCTCGCGGATGTAGATCCGCGACGTCGAGATCCCCTCGCGGAAGAAGCCCTTCTTCGCGCGCTCGAACGCGTCGAGCCCCGCGGAGCGATCGCTCACCGCCCGGGCGCTGGCCATCCCGTAGTTCTCCTTGTACGGGCGCCCCTCGCGATCCTCCTTCACGTCGCCCGGGCTCTCGTAGGTGCCGGAGAGCGCGGTGCCGATCATGACGCGGGAGGCGCCGGCGGCGAGGTAGAGGGCCACGTCGCGCGGATCGCGCACGCCGCCGTCGGCCCACACGTGTCGCCCGCGCCGGTGAGCCTCGCGGGCGCACGCGAGCACCGACGAGAACGTCGGCCGGCCGGCCCCGGTCTGCATGCGGGTCGTGCACATGGCACCCGGCCCGACGTTCACCTTCACGATGTCGGCGCCCGCGTCGAGGAGGGCGCGGGTGCCCTCGGGGGTGCACACGTTGCCGGCCACGAGCGGCAGCGCGCCGATGGCGCGGCGCACCTCGCGGATCGCCTCGATCATGCGGCGCTGGTGCCCGTGCGCGGTGTCGAGCACGATCGCGGCGACGCCGAGCTCGGCGAGGGCGGCGGCCGCCGCGGCGGCGCCGGCCGAGATCCCGACGGCGGCGGCGACCATGAGCCTGCCCCGCGCGTCGAGCGCGGGCTCGAGCAGCTCCAGCCGCACAGCGTCGTCGCGCGTCAGCACGCCGGCCAGCCGGCCCTCGGCGTCGAGGACCGGCGCGGCCTTCACGCGCTGATCCTCCATGAGCAGGAAGGCGTCCCGGTTCGGGGTGCCGGCCGGGAGGGTCACGAGGCGCGACGACATGAGCGAGCCGACGGGCGAGTACTGGTCCCGGTCGCGCAGGTCGGCGTGCGTGACGATGCCGAGCGGCCGGCGCTCGTCGTCGACCACGACCACCATGTCGTGCGCGCGCTTGCGGATGATGCCGAGGACGTCGCGCAGCGTGGCGCGCGGCGACACGGCGAGCGGGGTGTCGTAGCGCGGGTCGGCGGCCTTGATGTGCCGGATGATGCGCGAAGCCGTCTCCAGGTCCATGTCCTGGGGCAGGACGCCGAGGCCGCCGAGGCGAGCCATGGTCTCGGCCATCCGCTTGCCGGTGACCGCGTTCATGTTCGCGGACACGACCGGGTGCGCGCCCCCGGAGAAGTCCACGGGGCGCAGGTCCACGTCGAGGCGCGAGCCGCCGTCGAAGTAGTCGGGGACGAGGAAGACGTCGTCGAGGGAGAGCTCGAGGGCCTCGTCGTGCTCGGGATGGAGGAAGCGCATGACCAGGCGATAAGCGAACGGGGGTCGCAAGGGAAGGAAAACGCTCAGAGCGTCTCCAGCACCTCCCGCGCCGCGCGCTCGCCGCTCCGGAGCGCCCCCTCGACGGTGCCGGCCAGCCCGGCGGCGGTGGCCTCGCCTGCGAAGAACAGCGTCCCCTCGACGCTGCGCGCGAGCGCGGCGGACGCGCCGTCCGAGCCGACCGGGAAGACCGCGTAGCCCCCGCGCGCGAACGGGTCGCGCGTCCAGTCGGCGATCGCCGCGCCGTCGAGCAGGTCCTCGAGCTCGGCCGGCGGCAGGCCCAGGCCGTGCGAGGCGGACCGGATCGCCGCCCGCAAGACGTCCTGCTCCCGCTTCCCCGCGAGGCGGGCCGCGCCCGGTCCTCCCGCCCAGCCGACCAGCACCGGCGCGTCCACGGGCGCGAGCGTCCAG
Source organism: Anaeromyxobacter sp. SG64 (assembly GCF_022690745.1). Taxonomy (NCBI): domain Bacteria; kingdom Pseudomonadati; phylum Myxococcota; class Myxococcia; order Myxococcales; family Anaeromyxobacteraceae; genus Anaeromyxobacter; species Anaeromyxobacter sp. SG64. The sequence continues at coordinate 2,394 of NZ_JALCZB010000020.1, forward strand.
AAGACCGGCACGGCGGCGCCGGGGACGTGCAGGAACACGAGGCGCCGGCCTCCCCACGGCGCGCGCCGGAACCGCAGCAGGACCTTCACGACCGGCCCCATCGCGAGGGCCCTCGCGGCGCTTTGCTTCTCGGGCAGCGCAGGGACGAACCGGACCGCGCCGTCGCGCAGGATCGACAGCGGCAGGGTCACGATGGCGTGACTCCCCGTGATCGGCGCGAGCCGGCCTCCGGCGCGACCGCGCGCCCGGAGCCGCACCTCCCGGCGACCCCACCCGACCTCCTCGACGACGGTGCCGAGGCGGAGCACGCCGCCGCGAAGCGCTCGCGCCAGCGGGGAGAGGATCCTCGCGTAGCCTCCGTCGATCCGCGCGGCGGTGTCGCCGCCGAGCTCCTCCATCCCGCGGCTCAACCGCGCGAGGGCGAGGGACGACGCGGTGCGCGGATCGGCGAGGTAGAACCCGCGCACGAGCTCCCGGGCCAGGGGGATCGCCTCCCGCGACCGTCGCAGGGCGGAGCGGCGTCGGAGCAGGGCTCCGATGCTCTCGTCGTCCCGGGTGCCGAGCGCGAGGAGCTCCTGCGCGCGCGCGTACGCGGCCGTGATCCCGGCGAGCCGACTCCCTCGCGGGCGCTGGTGCCGGTCCGGCACCTCGCGGATGGCGGCCCGAGCGCGGCGCGCGAGCGCGAGCGTCCGGTCCGGGTGGCCGTGCACGAACTCGGCGCCGTGCTCGAGAGAAAGGCCCAGCACCGGGTCGAGGCGCGTGTCGATGCGCCCGCCATACCGATCGCGCGCCTCGACGAGCGTCACCGCCACCCCGCGGTCCCGGAGCAGCGCGGCCGCCGCGAGCCCGGCCGCGCCGGCTCCCACGACGATGACGTGCGGTGCGCGTCTGGCCGCCATTTCTGCACGGACAGGCTACGTCTCCCCGCCTTCCCCCGCGCCTGCCCGGCCGGAGAGCCGTCCGCGCGCCGGGGCTCGTGCCGGTTCGGTCACAGCCCGGCGCCAGGCTCGTCCGCGCCCTTCGGCATGCGGTCGCCGCCCACGCCCGTGTCGTCGTCGGCCGCCCGTCGAGCGGGCATCCTCTCATCGGGAGCGTCGCGCCGAGGAGCCGGTACGTCCTCCGTCGTGCGGGCGGGCTTCACGGGAGCGCTCGTCTGAGTGCGCGGCCGCTCTCCACCTTCGTTCGGCATGTGGCACCTCCGCGCATGACGATGAGGACGGCGCCCGGCGTGAGCGAGCCCGCGGGAACGCCTTCAACGCGTCGGCGGACGTCGCTGCGGCAGAGCCCGTCTTGCGGCAGGGCGTCCCTCCAGGGGTGCTCCCGGCGGTCGGCAGACCATTCAAGGAGCTGCCAAGGAGTGCGATGAATCGCCCCGCATTTCCATAGGTTGACGTTCCGTGACCACGCCGGTGGGTGAAATCCCCCGGGTGAAATCACGCAGGGTAAGACCACACCCGTGCGACCCCGCCACACACGCCGCCGGTCGCGGATCGCCGCTTGTGGCCCTGGCAGAAAACGCCCGACCGCCGGGCCGGCTGCGGCGGAGGGACGGGCGCGCTCAAGGGCACGGGATCACTCGGCGCGCACGACACGTCGCCGCGCGGCTCGACCTCGCGGGGCTCCCATGCCGCCGTGACGACGTTACGCGGTACACGGTGAGTGCGGGCGATCAGCGAGCGAGCGGCCCGGCTCTCGCACGTGCACCGCGGGCACCGCCGGCCGTGTGACCGGCGGTGTCTCTGGAATCGACTCTTCACGTTAAGTAATTGGGGGGAATCCCTTCATGGATGCGACGAAGCATCGCGTGCTCTCGCTGGTGATGGTCCTCGCGCTCGCCGGCTGCTCCGGTGGCTCGAACGGCAAGGACGGCAGGGACGGGCTGAACGGCCAGGACGGCGCGGCGGGACCAGTGGGGCCGAGCGGCCAGGACGGCGCGGACGGCAGGTCGACGGGTGGGGTGATGGGCAAGCTGACGTTCAAGGTCGCGGGGAAGGAGTATCCGGCGACGAACGTCACGGTGACGAGCATTCCGGACTGGTGCGGGACCGCCACGTCCGACGCGAACGGCGAGTACGAGCTCGGCTCGGGCTGCGCCATCGGCGTCTACACCATCGTCTTCTCGGGCAACGGCTTCAAGACGCTCGAGGTGCCGAACATCTCGATCGCCGCGGGCAAGGAGTACATCCTGAACCGCGAGCTCACCGCGATCTCCCCGCTCGTCCTCAAGGCCGCGAAGCCGCCGAACCCGGCCGGCTTCGAGCGCGAGGTCACCCTCGGCGTCACGGTCACCGGCGGCACGCCGCCCTACGCGTACAAGTGGACGCCGCGGACCACGAACCCGACGGCGGTCACGCTGTCCGCGAATGACGTCGAGGCCCCGACCTTCACGACGGGCGCCCTCGCCGACATCGTCGCCGCCGACAAGAAGGTGATCGGGTTCGGTCCGTCGCTCGACGAGGAAGGGAAGCCCTTCCGCCCCGAGTTCCTGGGCGTCAGCAACCGGCAGCTCACGGAGATGACGTACAACTTCGACGTCGTCGTCACCGACCAGATGGGCTTCGAGGGCAAGGTCACCGTCGCGGTCGTCCCGGCGACGCTCGCCCAGGCCAATGGCTCCATCCCGACGGGCACCCTCGTCATCGCCAGCATCCCCGGCAACGCCGCCGCGCTCGTCTTCACCGAGAAGCCGATCGCCTCGAGCGCCGTGCTGAACGACGCCGACACCGCGTTCCCCTGGTTCATCGCGGACGCCCCGGGCGTCTACCGGTTCGACGGGCTCCGCGTCGCCGTCTCGAACTACGTCAGCTCGAACCCGAGCTGCGGCGGCTGCCACGAGTACCTCATGTCCGCCGAGAAGCAGGCGGCCATGGCGCTCAAGTTCAAGAAGTGGAGCAACTCGGCGCACGGGAACCACTTCTTCAAGTACATGGAGTACGACGCGAACGGCCAGCTGGTCTGGAAGACCGGCCCCGACGGCAAGCCCATCCCGGCGCCCACGGCGAACCCGACCGTCTTCTGGACCGAGCCCGGCGCGATGACGACGTTCGAGTACGGCATGACGGGCGCCGAGGGCACGCACTACGGCGAGAACTGCGTGGCGTGCCACACGACCGGCTACAACGCGGCGCTCCAGAACGACGGCTTCGACGACGTCGCCAAGGCCGCGGGCTGGACCTTCCCCGACCTCTCCAAGTACCTCACCGGCCTCACCGGCACTCCCCCCGACCTCGTCACGACGGAGCCGCAGTACGGCGCCTGGGACCTCGTCCCCGCGGACGCCAAGGCCTACGCCGGCATGCAGTGCGAGAGCTGCCACGGTCCGCTCGGCCGCCACGCCGCGAACGGCGGCTCGAAGCCGGCGGGCGAGTACGGCGTCGCCGCGTGCGCCGTGTGCCACGACCGTCCCACGAACCATGACCGCGTCGCGCTCTGGCGCCGCTCCGGCCACGCGAACACCGGCCTCGCCTTCGGCGAGTCGACCGGGGCCCGCGCCAACTCCAGCTGCGCGCGCTGCCACTCGGCGCAGGGCTTCGTGAAGTACGCCGCGAACACGCTGCAGGACTCGGTCGACAGCGGCGCCACGAAGGAGAACGTCGAGCCGCAGACCTGCGCCGCGTGCCACGACTCGCACTCCACCACCGTCCGCATCGACGGCAAGGCCCCCGTCTACGTCGCCGCCGGCTTCACCGTCTCCGGCGCCGGCACCGGCGCGCTCTGCATGACCTGCCACAACGGCCGCCGCGGTCTCAGGGGCGACGCCGTCCCGATGACGGGCTTCGCGACGCCGCACGCGCCGACCCAGACCGAGGTGCTGATGGGCATGAACGCGTACTTCATCGGCGACGCCAACGGCTACAAGGTCTCCGGCCACGCCGCCGTGTCCGAGACCTGCGTCGGCTGCCACATGAAGACCGCCGTCGAGGGCCTCCGCTACACGATCACGAACCACACGTTCGGCTTCACGAACGACGCGGGCTTCGACGCGGCGAAGTCGATCTGCAAGGAGTGCCACGGCGAAGAGGTGAACGGCGAGGCCATCGAGACGGCGTACGCGAACGCGCGCGCCCAGGTCATCGCGCAGCTCAGCGCGACCCTCGAGGCCGCGGTGGCCGGCACCGCCGGGTTCACCGTCACGCCCGCGGGCGCGGGCCACGGAGCCCCTGAGGGCACGCCGCTCGTCCTCGCGCTCACGAACATCGCGAGCATCGACGTGGAGGGCACGACCATCGTGTTCAACCTCGTCGCGGCGGTGGACGTCACGTTCCCGTCGGGAACGGTCTCGACCAAGACGGTCCGCGCCTCGGCCGGGAAGGTCATGGACGCGACGGGCGCGTTCGCGCTCGCCGGCGTGGACGGCGTCCTCTCGCGGTCGCTGTGGAACCTCGGCCTCGTGAACGACGGCTCGAACGCCATCCACAACCCGACGTTCGTGTTCGAGGTGCTGCAGGCGACGGACGAGGCGCTGAAGGCGGCGACGCCGGCGGCGGCCTGCGCGGCGACCTGCCTGTAGGCGACGCCCGCTCCCGGCGCGCTCCGCCGCGCCGGGAGCGTCGCTCCTGAAGCTCCGGGCCCGCGCCCGCCGGTCCACCGCGACCGGCGAGCCCGGGCCCGGCTCGGCGACGGCATCGCGCGTCTCGCGACGGCTCGACGCAAGCGACGGGCGCCATCAGCTCCGCGGCTCCTCGCGATCGTCCCGGTACAGCTCGTACGCCGCGGTGTACTCCATGACGCGCGCGACGTCGGCGATGAAGCTCTCCGGATACCCGGCGCGGCGGAGCAGATGGAAGCCCATCTCCATCCCCGACGTGATCCCCCCCGCGGTGATGATCCGTCCGGCGTCGACGACGCGGGCGCGGCTCGGCTTGCACGCCGGCGCGATCCGCGCGAGCCGCTCGAGCGGCACGAGGCCCGGCGGCGTCGCCTCGGCGCGGTCCGGCTCCTTGCGGTTCGTCGCGGGGAGGCCGTCGAGCAGGCCCATCGCGCCGTAGATCCAGGAGCCCGTGCAGACGGAGACGAGGAGCGTCTCCTGGGGCTGGCTGCGGATGAACTCGTGGAGGCGCCGGTTGTGCAGCTCCTGCCTCGTGCCGTAGCCCCCCGGGATCAGGAATGCGTCCATCGCAGGGCGGTCCGAGAAGCCGTAGTTCGGCAGGACCGTGAAGCCGGCCTGGGCCTGCACCGGGCGCATCGCGTCCGCGACCAGGAACGCGTCCAGCTCCGGATCGTACCGGCGCGCCACCGAGAAGACGCCGTGCGGAGCGGCGAAGTCGACGATCTCGGCGTCCTTGAAGACGTAGATGCCCAGGCGGAACCCCGGGCGAGTCGGGGCCATGTCGTACCTCCTCGTCGAGCTCTCCTCACCGATGCACGGCGCGCGCTGCCGTGTCGGGGCCTCGGCGGGGCGCGTCGCGCTCCGCTCGGGCGACGCGCCGCTCGGTCGTGCGGCCCGCGCGCGGGCGTCCGCCGAGCCCATCTGGGCCGCGCCGAGACGGCTGACGTACCGGTAAGCAGGTCTGCCGCGTCCCTGTTGCCGCGGCGCTTCGCGCTCAGGCCGGGCGCGTTCGCGGCAGCCGCCCGGCGCCGGACCGCGCGGCGAGCCGCACCACCGCCTTCTTCGCCTCCATCACCCACAGCACGGAGCTCGCGACGGCGACGCAGAGGAGCCAGTCCTTCGCGTCGAGCGCGACGGTCCGGAACGGACGCTGGAGGAACGGGGCGTGGACCACGGCGACCTGCAGGCCCGCCGAGATCGCCACCGCGAGCCAGAGCCAGCGGTTGGCGAAGGCCCGGTGGAAGGCGCTGCGGGCCACGAAGCGGGCGTTGAAGGCGTTGAACAGCTGGAACAGGACGAGGGTGGTGAACGCCAGGGTCTGGGCACGGCGGAGGCCCTGCCCCGGCGCCGAGGCGCCGCCGCCGAGGAGCCCGCCGGGCAAGGCGAGGTCCATCACCGCGAGCGTCCCGGCGGCCATGACCACGCCGACCAGGATGAGATCGAGCCAGGTCCGTGCGTCGATCACCCGGCTCCGGGGGTCGCGCGGCGGCTCGAGCATGACGTCACGGTCCGGGGGCTCGACCCCGAGCGCCAGCGCCGGGCCCGAGTCGGTCAAGAGGTTGATCCAGAGGATCTGGGTCGCGAGCAGCGGGACGACGACCGCCGAGCCCTCCTCGGGCGCGAGGCCGACGACCCCGGCGAGCAGCACGCCCAGGAGCATGACGAGCACCTCGCCGATGTTCGACGAGAGCAGGTAGCGCAGGAAGCGCTGGATGTTGGCGAAGATCGAGCGGCCCTCCTCGACGGCGGCGACGATGGAGGCGAAGTTGTCGTCGGTGAGGATCATGTCGGCGGCGCCCTTCGCGACGTCGGTCCCGGTGATGCCCATCGCCACGCCGATGTCCGCCGCCTTCAGCGCCGGGGCGTCGTTCACGCCATCGCCGGTCATGGCGATGATCTCGCCGTTCGCGCGCAGCGCCCGGACGATCCGCAGCTTGTGCTCGGCGGACACCCGGGCGTAGACGGAGACGTCGCGGGCGGCCTCGCGCAGCGCCTCGTCGTCCATGCGCTGGAGCTCGGCGCCGGTCAGCACCCTGGCGCCAGCGGCGGCGATGCCCAGCTCGGCGGAGATGGCCGCCGCGGTGATCGGGTGGTCGCCGGTGATCATCACGGGCCGGACGCCTGCGCCCTGCGCCTGCGCGACCGAGGCGCGGGCCTCCGGGCGCGGCGGGTCGATCATGCCGACCACCCCGAGGAACACGAGCTCCTGCTCGACCTCGTCCGTCAGCTCGCCGGTGACCGCGTCCCGGCCCAGCGTGCGGTAGGCGACGCCCAGCGTCCGCAGCGCCGACGCGGCGAGCCTGTCGACGGCGCGCGAGAGCTCCGCGCGGCGCTCCTCGCCGAGCGCCATCGTCCCCTGGCCGACCCGCTCCTGCGTGCAGCGCGCGAGCAGGATGTCGGGCGCCCCCTTCGCGAACACGAGCACCCGCTCCTGCTCGGCGTCCGCGTGGGCGGTGCTCATCATCTTGCGGTCCGAGGAGAACGGCACCTCGCCGACGCGCGGGTAGCGCGCCTCGAGCTCCTCCGCGGCGAGCCCCACCTTCCTCGCGGCGACGAGGAGCGCGCCCTCGGTCGGATCGCCCTGGATCGTGAAGCGGCCGTCCTGCTCGACGAGCGTGGCGTTGCTCGCGAGCCGCCCGGCGCCGAGCGTCTTCTCCACCTCCTCCAGCAGCGCGGGGTCCTCCACCGGCGCGCCGTCCCTCCGCACCTCGCCGGTGGGATCGTAGCCCGTCCCGCTCAGCTCGACGGCGCCGCTCGCCGTGACGACGGCGCGGACGGTCATCTCGTTCCGGGTCAGGGTCCCGGTCTTGTCGGAGCAGATCGTCGTGGTCGAGCCGAGCGTCTCGACCGCCGAGAGCTTGCGCACGATGACGTGGCGCGCGGCCATGCGCTGCGTCCCGAGCGAGAGCACGATCGTCGTGATCGCCGTGAGCCCCTCCGGGACGGCGGCCACGGCGAGCGAGACCGCCAGGAGCAGCACGTCGACCAGGTCGGTGAGCGACCGCAGCTCCTCCAGCACCAGGATCGTCGCGCTGATCGCGAGCGCGATCGCGACGACCGCGACGCCGAGCTGCTTGCCCACGCGGTCGAGCTCCCGCTGGAGCGGCGTCGCGACCTCCTCGGTCTCCTGGAGCGAGCCGGCGATCCGGCCGAGCTCCGTCGAGGGTCCGGTGGCGGTGACGACGGCCCGGCCGCGGCCGGAGGCGATGGCCGTGCCGCTCCACACCATGTTCGTCCGATCGGCGATCCCGGCCTCGACGGCGAGCGGGGCGCTGTCCTTCGAGACGGGCGTGCTCTCGCCCGTGAGGGCCGCCTCGGCGACCCGGAGCGCGATCGCCTCGAGCACGCGGGCGTCCGCCGGGACCGTGTCGCCCTCCTCGAGGAGCAGGACGTCGCCCGGCACGAGCCCGGCGGTCGGGACGAGCTCCTGCTTCCCGTCGCGCAGGACGCGGGCCGTCGGGGCGGTCATCGCCCGGAGCGCCGCGACCGCCTGCTCGGCCCGGCTCTCCTGGACGAAGCCCAGCACGCCGTTGAGGAGGACGATCGCGACGATGGTGAGCGTCTCGTACGGGAGCGGGGTCTCCCGCTCGATCCACCAGGCGACGAAGGAGACCACCGTCGCGACGAGCAGCAGGATCGTGAGGACGTCCGCGAACTGGGCGAGGAAGCGTCGCCAGGCGGGGACCGGCGGCGGCGAGGGCAGCTCGTTCCTGCCGTGGCGCCGGAGGCGCTCCTCGACCGCGCCGCCCGAGAGCCCGCGCCGCGCGTCGCTCGCGAGCGCGGCGACGACGTCCGCGACGGCGCGGCGCTGAGGAGATGCGTCCGTGGGGCTAACCGCGGCCAACGGCGTCCCCCGCCGGCCACCGCCAGCCCACGATGTCGGGCGGGTCGATGCCGTACTCCTGGGCGTGCAGCCGGCACTGGATCTGCCGGTTGCGGAACCGCTCCTTGGCGTGAGCGCCCGGGCCGAGCAGCCGCGGCACGCGGTCGATCACGTCCATGGCCAGGCTGAACCGGTCGATCTGGTTCTCGATCGCGAGCTCGAGGGGCGTGTTGATGCTCCCCTTCTCCTTGTAGCCGCGCACGTGCAGGTTCGGGTGGTTCCTGCGGCGGTAGGCGAGCCGGTGGACGAGCCAGGGGTAGCCGTGGAAGTTGAAGATGATCGGCGCGTCCCCGGTGAAGAGCGAGTCGAAGTCCCGGTCGGAGAGGCCGTGCGGGTGCTCCGTCTCCGGCTGGAGCTTGAACAGGTCCACGACGTTCACGAAGCGGAGGCGCAGGTCGGGGAACGCCTCCCGCAGCATGGCCGTGGCGGCCAGCGCCTCCAGCGTGGCGACGTCGCCGGCGCACGCCATGACGACGTCGGGGTCGTGCCCCTCGTCGCTGCTCGCCCAGTCCCAGATGCCGATCCCCTTCGCGCAGTGCGCGACGGCCGCCTCCATCGAGAGGTACTGAAGGTGGACCTGCTTGTCGGCGACGATCACGTTCACGTAGTTCTCGCTCCGGAGGCAGTGGTCCGCCACCGAGAGCAGGCAGTTCGCGTCGGGCGGGAGGTAGATGCGGGTCACCTCGGCGCTCTTGTTCACCACCACGTCCAGGAACCCGGGGTCCTGGTGGGTGAAGCCGTTGTGGTCCTGGCGCCAGACGGTCGAGGTGACGAGCAGGTTGAGCGACGCGATCTCCTCGCGCCACGAGAGGCGGTTGCAGATGGAGAGCCACTTCGCGTGCTGGTTGAACATCGAGTCGATGATGTGGACGAACGCCTCGTAGGACGCGAGGAGCCCGTGGCGCCCGGTCAGGAGGTAGCCCTCCAGCATCCCCTCGAGCGTGTGCTCCGAGAGCACCTCGACGGCGCGGCCGTCGGGGGCGAGCCGGCCGCCGTCGGCGTCCTCCGGGAGGCTCGCGCCGAGCCAGAGCTTCCCCGACGCCTCGTACACCGCGTCGAGCCGGTTCGAGGTGGTCTCGTCGGGCGAGAAGAACCGGAAGTTCCGGTCGTTCGCGCGCAGCACGTCGCGCAGGAAGGCGCCGAGCGGACCGGTGTTCCCCGCCTGCGAGCCCCCGGGCGACTCCACCGTCACCGCGTAGTCCCGGAAGTCGGGGAGCCGGAGCGCCTTCTTGAGGAGCCCGCCGTTGGCGCGCGCGCTCGCGCCCATGCGGCGCGGCCCCCGGGGCGCCGCCTCGCGCACGGCGGCGACCGGCGCGCCCGCCGCGTCGAAGAGCTCCTCGGGGCGGTAGCTCCGGAGCCAGCGCTCGAGCAGCGCGAGCCGGGCGGGGTCCCGCTTGACGCCCGGGATGGGGACCTGGTGCGCGCGCCAGGAGCCCTCGAGCGCGTGGCCGTCCAGCTCGGCCGGCGCCGTCCAGCCCTTGGGCGCGCGCAGCACGATCATCGGCCAGCGCGGCCGGGCGGCGACGCCGGTCCGGCGTGCCTCGGCCTGCGCCCCGCGCACGAGCTCCACGCAGCGATCGAGGGTGGCCGCCATCGCCTGGTGCATCGACTCGGGCTCGGAGCCCTCCACGAGGAAGGGCGTCCAGCCGTAGCCGGCGAGGAGCTGCGTGAGCTCGTCCGAGGGGATGCGGGAGAGCAGGGTGGGGTTGTCGATCTTGTAGCCGTTCAGGGACAGGATCGGGAGGACCGCGCCGTCGCGGATCGGGTTCAGGAACTTGTTCACGTGCCACGACGTCGCGAGCGGGCCGGTCTCGGCCTCGCCGTCCCCCACGACGGCCGCGACGATGAGGTCCGGGTCGTCGAACGCGGCGCCGCAGGCGTGGGAGAGCACGTACCCGAGCTCTCCGCCCTCGTGGATCGAGCCCGGCAGCTCGGGCGTGCAGTGGCTGCCGACGCCGCCCGGGAACGAGAACTGCTTGAAGAGGCGCCGGAGCCCCTCCTCGTCGAGGCTCTTGTCCGGGTAGACCTCGGAGTAGGTGCCCTCGAGGTAGACCGGGCCGAGCACGCCGGGCGCGCCGTGCCCCGGCCCCGCCAGGAAGAGCACGTCCAGGTTGCGCGCGCGGATGATCCGGTCGAGGTGCGCGTAGACGAACGACAGGGCCGGGCTCGCGCCCCAGTGGCCGAGGAGCCGGTTCTTCACGTGCTCGGGGCGGAGCGGCTCGCGCAGGAGCGGGTTGTCCTGCAGGAAGATCATGCCGAGCGCGAGGTAGTTGCAGGCGCGCCAGAAGGCGTCGATCCGGCCCACCTCCTCGGGCGCGAGCAGCGCTCCGCGCACGGTGGAGCGCGCAGGCCCGAACGCGGACAGGTCGGCGATTCCCGGGGTCCTCGGCGCTTGCTCGCTCACGGCTCGTCCCTCCCCCGCGACCGCGCGCGCCAGGATCCGGCGCGCGTGCCGCGCGATCATCAGCTCCTCGTCGGTGCGGACCACCCAGGCGGACACGCGGCTCCGGCCGCCGGAGATCCGCGGGCCCCCCGCGGCGTTCGCCGCAGGATCGAGCTCGAGGCCGAGCCAGGCGGCGTCGCGGCAGACCCGCGCCCGGATCTCGGCGGAGTTCTCGCCGATACCCGCCGTGAACACGACGGCGTCGAGTCCGCCGAGCGCCGCCGCGAGGGACCCCAGCTCGCGGTCGATCCGGTAGACGAAGAGGTCCACGGCGAGCCGCGCGCGCGGATCGGGCGAGGCGAGCAGCGTCCGGAGATCGCTCGAGATGCCCGACACCCCGAGGAGCCCGGACTCGTCGTACAGGAGCCGCTCGATCGCGCGCGGATCCAGGCCCCGCTCGCTCGCGAGCCAGAGCACGACGCCCGGATCCAGCGCGCCACAGCGGGTCCCCATGCAGAGCCCGTCGAGCACGCTGAAACCCATCGTCGTCGCGACGCTGCGACCCTCGAGCAGGGCGCACATGCTGGCGCCGCTGCCGAGGTGCATGACGACCGTCCGCCCGGACGCGGCGGCGGGATCGAGCGACCCGAGCGTCGAGGCTACGTACTCGTACGAGAGACCGTGGAAGCCGTAGCGCCGGAGGCCCGCCGCGTGCAGCTCCTCGGGGAGCGCGAAGCGCTCGGCCACGGGGGGCAGGGTGCGGTGGAAGGCGGTGTCGAAGCAGGCGACCTGCGGGAGCGCCGGGTCGAGCTCGCGCAGGATGCGGATGGGCGCGAGGCCGTGCGGCTGGTGGAGTGGCGCGAGCGGGACGAAGGTCTGGAGCCGGGCGAGCACGCCGTCGTCGACGAGCTCCGGCCCGGCGAAGACGGCGCCGCCGTGCACCACCCGGTGCGCCGCGCCCGCGAGCGCCCCGCCCTCCGCCGCCCCGCGGACGAAGTCGAGGAGCGCCCGCACCGCGCCCGCGTGGTCGAGGTACGCGCTCGCCGGCCAGCGACGCTCCGCGAGCACCGCGCCGCCCGGCCCGCGCGCCACGAAGCGCGGCGCGCCCTCGGGCGAGAGCCCGTCGACCTGGCCGCGGACGTCGGCCGCGAGCGCCCCATCGCGCCCGCGGAAGAGCGAGAACTTGATGGACGACGAGCCCGCGTTGAGGACCAGGATCCTGTCGGGCATTTGCCGGCGCACCCCGTCGGTGCCGGATCTTCGACCCGCGCGCCTCGCGCGCAAGGCCAGGAGCGCGCACCGCCCCGATGGCCCGTGCGAGACGAGCCCTGCGCGCTCGGGCGCGGCATGGGACGCGATGAGCGAGGTTCGCACGATCGAGGCGGCCCGGAGAGGCTCGTGATCCTGGCAGGGGACATCGGCGGGACGAACGCCCGCCTCGCCACCTTCGACGTCCGGGGCGGACGGCCCGCGCTGCGCGCCCTCCGGATCTACCCGAGCGACCGCTTCGGCCGCCTCGAGGAGATCCTGGAGCGCTTCCTGCGCGAGGAGGGCGGCTCCATCGACTCGGCGGCGTTCGGCGTGGCCGGGCCGCTGCGGGCCGGCGTCGTCGTGACCACGAACCTGCCCTGGGTGGTCGACGCGGATCGCCTCGCGGCGGCGCTCGGGCTCGCCGAGGTCGTGCTCATGAACGACCTCGAGGCGCTCGCGTGGTCACTGGACGTGCTCGGCGCGGACGCGCTCGGGACGATCCACGCGGGCCGCCCGGACCCGTCCGCGGCGCGGGCCGTGATCGCGGCGGGGACGGGGCTCGGCGAGGCGGCGCTCCTGTCCATCTCCGGCCGCCTCGTCGCGCTCCCGAGCGAGGGGGGGCACGCGGACTTCGCGCCGCGCACCGACCTCGAGATCGAGCTCCTCCGCTGGCTCCGGGCGCGCCACGGCCGCGTGAGCTGGGAGCGCGTGCTCTCCGGCCCCGGGCTCGGCGACGCGTACCGCTTCCTCCGCGAGCGGAGCGGGGTCCCGGAGCCGCCGGAGCTCGTCCGCGCGATCGCCGGCGCGGGCGCGGCGAAGGCCGTGTCGTCGGCCGCGCTCGAGGGGCGCGATCCCGTCTGCGCGGCGGCGCTCGATCTGTTCGCCTCGGCGTACGCCGCCGAGGCGGGGAACCTCGCCCTCCGCGTGCTCGCGACGGGCGGCGTCTTCCTCGGCGGCGGCATCGCGCCGCACATCTTGCCCTGGCTCCGGCGCGGGGTGTTCCACGAGGTCTTCACGGACAAGGGACGGCTCGCCGCGCTGCTCGAGGAGATCCCGGTCCACGTCATCCTCGACGACCGCGCCGGGCTCCTCGGCGCCGCGCGCCGCGCGATGGAGGTCCCGGCGCGCGGTTGAGAAGAGCGCACGGAGCGCGCGTCCGTGCGGGCGCTCGCGCACTCGCAGGACGATCCGGTACGCGAGCGCCGAGGGGATGCGATCGGCGCGCGTCGCATCCAGATCAGGAGCCGTGGTGGACCGCGATGTCGACCAGCTCTCGGTGGCGACGCTCCGCACCCTCGCCATGGACGCCGTCCAGAAGGCGCGCTCGGGCCACCCGGGCACGCCCATGGCCCTCGCGCCGGTGGGCTACGTGCTGTGGCAACGCTTCCTGCGATACGACCCCGAGGATCCGGTCTGGCCGGACCGCGACCGCTTCGTGCTCTCGAACGGGCACGCGTCGATGCTCCTCTACGGGCTGCTCCACCTCGCGGGGGTGAAGGCCGTCGATCCCGACTACGAGACGCTGGGCCGGCTGGCCGTCGAGCTCGCGGACATCGAGCGGTTCCGCCAGCTCGACAGCAAGTGCCCCGGACACCCCGAGTACCGGTGGACGAGCGGCGTCGAGGCGACGACCGGTCCGCTCGGGCAGGGCGTCGCGACGAGCGTCGGCCTCGCGATCGGCGGCCGCTGGCTCGCCGCCCGGTACAACCGCCCCGACCTCACGCTGTTCGACTACGACGTCTACGCGCTGTGCGGGGACGGCGACCTCATGGAGGGGATCTCCGAGGAGGCGGCGTCGCTCGCGGGCCACCTCCGGCTGCCGAACCTCTGCTGGATCTACGACAACAACCGGATCACCATCGAGGGGCGGACCGAGCTCGCCTTCAGCGAGGACGTGGCGTGCCGCTTCATCGCGCTCGGGTGGAGCGTGACGCGCGTGGGCGACGCGAACGACCTCGACGCGCTCGCTCGCGCGCTCGAGCAGTTCCGCGCGACCCGCGACCGCCCGACGCTGATCGTGGTGGACAGCCACATCGCCTGGGGCGCGCCGCGGAAGCAGGACACCTCCGAGGCGCACGGCGAGCCCCTCGGCGAGGACGAGGTCCGCGACACGAAGCGGCGCTACGGGTGGCCGGAGGACGGCCGGTTCCTCGTGCCGGAGGGAGTGCGCGAGAACTTCCGCGCGGGGATCGGGGCCCGCGGCGCGCGCCTGCGCGGCGCGTGGGAGCGGACGTTCGCCGCGTACCGGGCGCGCCACCCGGACCTCGCCGGCGAGCTCGAGCGGATCCAGCGCCGCGAGCTGCCGGAGGCGTGGGACCGGGGGCTCCCGGCGTTCCCGGCCGACGCGAAGGGGATCGCCACGCGCGACGCGTCCGGGAAGGTCGCGACCGCCGTCGCCGCGAACGTCCCCTGGCTCCTCGGCGGCGCCGCCGATCTCGCGCCCTCCACGAAGACCCGCCTCGCCCTCGACGGCGCCCTGGACCTCGAGGCGGACACCCCCGGCGGCAGGAACCTGCACTTCGGGATCCGCGAGCACGCCATGGGCGCGGTGACGAATGGCCTCTCGCTCACGAAGCTGCGCCCCTTCGAGGCGACCTTCCTCGTCTTCAGCGACTACATGCGCCCCGCGCTGCGGCTCTCCGCGCTCATGGAGCTCCCCGTCATCGCCGTCTTCACGCACGACTCCATCGGGCTCGGCGAGGACGGCCCCACGCACCAGCCCGTGGAGCACCTCGCCTCCCTCCGGGCGATCCCGGGCCTCGTCACGCTCCGCCCGGCGGACGCGAACGAGGTGGTGGAGGCCTGGCGCGTCGTGATGCAGCGGCGCTACGGCCCGGTGGCCCTCGTGCTCACCCGCCAGCCGGTGCCGATCCTCGATCGCACCCGCTACGCCCCGGCGTCGGGACTCGCGCGCGGCGCCTACGTGCTCGCCGACGCCCCCGGCGGGCGCCCCGCGCTGCTGCTCCTCGCCACCGGGAGCGAGGTGCACCTCGCCCTCGCGGCCTGGGAGACGCTCTCGGCGCGGGGCGTCCGCGCGCGCGTGGTGAGCATGCCGTCGTTCGAGCTCTTCGAGCAGCAGCCGCCGGAGTACCGCGCGAGCGTGCTCCCACCCGAGGTGAAGGCGCGCGTCGCGGTGGAGCAGGCCTCCACGTTCGGCTGGGATCGCTACGTGGGGAGCGAAGGCGCCGTCGTCGGGATGCGCACCTTCGGCGCCTCCGCGCCGCTCAAGGCGCTGCAGACGCGCTTCGGGTTCACGCCGGACGCGATCGTCTCGACCGCGAGCGCGCTCCTCGCGCGCGGGGAGGGCTAGCGCCCGTGCGCGTCGCCCTCGCCGCCGACCACGCCGGCTTCGCCCTGAAGGAGGCGCTGCGCGAGGACCTCGCCGCCGGCGGCCACGAGATCGTCGATCTCGCCCCGCGCGCGCCGGGACCGGAGGACGACTACCCGGAGCACGCGGTGCGGGTGGGCGAGGCCGTCCGGTCCGGCCGGGCCGAGCGCGGCGTCCTCGTGTGCGGGAGCGGCGTGGGGGTGGCCATCGCCGCGAACAAGCTGCCGGGCGTCTATGCCGGCGTGTGCCACGACACCTACTCGGCGCACCAGGGCGTCGAGCACGACGCGATGAACGTCCTCGCGCTCGGGGCGCGGGTCGTCGGGGAGGCGCTCGCGCGGGAGATCGTCCGGGCCTTCCTCGGCGCCCGCCCCTCCGCCGAGGAGCGGCACCGCCGTCGGGTCTCGCTGACGCGCTCCATCGAGGCGCGGGCGCTGCAAGGAGGCGCACATGATCGAGCCGATCCGTGAGCTCGCGAGGTACGGGCAGAGCCTCTGGTACGACGGGCTGAAGCGGGATCTCCTCCGCACCGGGTCGCTCGCGCGGCTCGTCGAGGACGGCGTCCGCGGGCTCACCACGAACCCGTCCATCTACGAGAAGGCGATCGCGGGCACCGCCGACTACGACGCCGACATCGCCGCGCTGGGGCGGGGGACCGCGGACGCGAAGGCGATCTTCGAGGCGCTGGCGCTCCAGGACCTGCGCGCGGCGGCCGATCTCCTGCGCCCGGTCTGGGACGCGATGGACGGGCGCGACGGCTTCGTGAGCCTGGAGGTCTCGCCGCTCCTGGCGAAGGACACGCGAGGGACGATCGAGGAGGGCCTCCGTCTGTGGAGGGCGCTCTCGCGACCGAACGTCTTCATCAAGGTCCCGGGCACGCCCGAGGGCATGCCGGCCATCGAGGCGCTGGCCGCCGAGGGCGTGAACGTGAACGTCACGCTGCTGTTCGCGCGCTCGGCGTACCGACTGGCCGCGGAGGCCTGGATGGCCGGGCTCGAGGCGCGCGCGGCCAGGGGAGAGGAGCTCTCGCGGGCGGCGAGCGTGGCGAGCTTCTTCGTCTCGCGGATCGACACCGCGGTGGACCGCCGGCTCGACGCGCTGGCCGGCCGCGCGGCGGGGCCGAGCGAGCGCGAGCGCATCGTGGCGCTCCGCGGCAAGGCCGGCATCGCCAACGCGAAGCTGGCCTACCAGGACTACAAGGCCCTCGTCGCGACCGGGCGCTGGCAGCGGCTCGCGGCCCGCGGCGCCCGCACGCAGCGCGTGCTCTTCGCGAGCACGAGCGTGAAGGATCCGCGCTACCCGGAGCTCATGTACGTCGAGGCGCTGGTCGGCCCGGACACGGTGGACACGGTGCCGCCGGACACGCTCGAGGCCCTCCGCCGCGGCCTCACGGTGCGCCCCACGCTCGAGGAGGACGTGCCGGGAGCCCACGCCGACCTCACGGCGCTGAGGGCGCTCGGGATCTCGATGGACGCGGTCACGGACGAGGTGCTCGCGGAGGGGGTCCGGAAGTTCGCCGAGCCGTTCCAGGCGCTCCTCGCCACGATCGAGGCGCGGCGCGCGGGGCTCGGCGCGCCCGCGGCCCCATGAGAGGAGACGGCGCGATGCACCTCGGGATGGTCGGGCTCGGGCGGATGGGATCGAACATGGCGCGGCGCCTCCTGCGCGCCGGTCACCGCGTCGTCGCGTACGACCGCGAGCCCGCGGCGGGAGCGGCCCTGGAGCGGGAGGGAGCGGCCGCGGCGCCGTCGCTCGAGGCGCTCGTCGGCCGCCTCGCCCCTCCGCGGGCGGTCTGGGTCATGCTGCCCGCGGGAGCGCCCACCGAGGAGACGGTCTCGGCGCTGGCGGACCGGCTCCAGGCGGGCGACGTGGTCGTGGACGGGGGCAACTCCTGGTTCAAGGACGACGTGCGGCGGGCAGGGCGCCTCGCGGCGAAGGGCGTCCGGTACGTGGACGTCGGCACGAGCGGCGGCGTCTTCGGGCTCGAGCGCGGGTACAGCCTGATGATCGGCGGGGACGCCGAGGCGGTCCGCCTCCTCGAGCCGGTCTTCCGCTCGCTCGCGCCGGGGCGCGCCGCGGTGCCGGCCACGCCCGGCCGCGAGGGCCGGACGGGCACCGCCGACGACGGCTGGCTCCACTGCGGTCCGGCGGGCGCCGGGCACTTCGTGAAGATGGTCCACAACGGCATCGAGTACGCCCTCATGCAGGCGTTCGCCGAGGGGTTCGACATCCTGCGCGGCGCCGCCGGGGACGAGGTGCCCGAGGAGCTCCGCTACCGGCTCGATCTCGCCGAGGTGGCCGAGGTCTGGAGACGCGGCAGCGTCGTCTCCTCCTGGCTCCTCGACCTCGCCGCCGCGGCCCTCGCGCAGGACCCCGGGCTCGACGCGTTCGGGGGCAGGGTGCCGGACTCCGGCGAGGGGCGCTGGACGGTGCAGGCCGCTGTGGAGGAGGCGGTCCCGGCGACCGTCATCTCCGCGGCGCTCTACGCCCGGTTCCGCTCGAGGCAGGACCACACGTTCGGCGAGAAGCTCCTCTCGGCGATGCGGCGGCAATTCGGCGGCCACGCGGAGGCCCCGCCGCCGAGCGCGCCCGGGTCGGCGCCGGGGACCTCCCGGGAGCGACGGCGATGAGCGAGCCCGAGGCGCGGATCGCGCCCGACGAGGGAGGCAAGCCGAAGCCGGCTCCGCTCGAGCGGCCGGCCGACCCCGCCGCGCTCGTGATCTTCGGAGGCACGGGCGATCTCGCGCGCCGCAAGCTCTTCCCCTCGCTGTGGAACCTGTGGTCGAACGGGCTCTTGCCCGAGGACTTCGCCATCATCGGCGTCGGGCGCAAGGTCGCCTCCGACACCGCGTACCGCGAGGCGATCGGCGCGAGCGTGCGCGAGGTCGCGGCGTGCCCGCCGGAGGACGAGCGCAGCTTCGACGGCTTCGTCGAGCGGATGTGCGTCGTGCAGGGCGCGTTCGAGGACCCCGCCACCTACGGGTGGCTGAAGGCCCGCCTCGCCGAGGTGTCCGCGCGCCACCGGACCGGCGGGAACGTCCTCTTCTACCTCGCGACGCCGCCCGCGGCGTTCGGGACGATCGTCCGCCGCCTGGAGGCCGCGGGGCTCACCCGCGAGGCGCAGGGGTGGCGGCGCGTGGTCGTGGAGAAGCCGTTCGGGCGCGATCTCGCCTCGGCGAAGGCCCTCGGCGCGGAGCTGCACGCGGTGCTGCGGGAAGATCAGATCTTCCGGATCGATCACTACCTCGGGAAGGAGACGGTCCAGAACATCCTCGTCTTCCGCTTCGGGAACGGCGTGTTCGAGCCCATCTGGAACCGCCGCTACGTCGACCACGTCCAGATCACCGTGGCGGAGGACCTCGGGATGGAGGGGCGCGGCTCCTATTACGAGAGCGCGGGGGCGCTGCGGGACGTCCTCCAGAACCACGTCCTCCAGCTCGTCACGCTCGTCGCCATGGAGCCGCTCGCGAGCCTCGACGCCGACGCGGTCCACGCCGAGAAGGTGAAGGTGCTCCAGACGATCCGCGCGACGGGCGCCGTCCGCGGGCAGTACGGGGAGGGGACGATCGCCGGGGCGCGCGTGCCCGGCTACCGGTCGGAGCCGGACGTGGACCCGCAGTCGACGATCGAGACCTACGCGGCCGTGCGGCTCGACCTGGACAGCTGGCGCTGGTCCGGGGTGCCCTTCTACGTCAGATCGGGCAAGCGGCTCGCGCGCCGCTGCACCGAGATCGTGGTCCAGTTCCGGAAGCCGCCGCTCACGCTCTTCCAGCAGTCGGGCGTCGCGGAGCTCGAGCCGAACCGGCTCCACATCCACATCCAGCCCGACGAGGCGATCTCCTTCGACATCAAGGCGAAGGCGCCGGGCGCCGCCATCCGGGTCGAGGACGTGCGGCTCTCCTTCGACTACGGGAGCATCGGCGAGGGGTGCGCGGCGACGGGGTACGAGCGGCTCCTGTACGACGCGCTGGTGGGCGACTCGACGCTCTTCCACCGCGCCGACATGGTCGAGGCGGCGTGGCGGATCATGACCCCGATCCTCGACGCGTGGTCGAGCCGCCCCGCCCCCGACTTCCCGAACTACGCCGCCGGCTCCTGGGGGCCTCCGGCGGCGGACACGCTCCTGCGCCGCGACGGGCGGCGCTGGGTGGTGGGCTGAGGGCGGGCCGCGTGGGCGCGGAGGGGGACACGTCCGGGCGGGAGGTGCGGGTCCTCGACGACCACGTCGCGCTCGCTCGCGCCGCCGCCGACGAGTGGCGCCTCCGGGCCCTCGCGGCGGTGGCCGCGTCGGGGCGCTTCGCGGTCGCGCTCTCCGGCGGCGCGACCCCGCGCGCGGTCTACGCGCTGCTCGCCGATCCCGCCGCCCCCTACCGCGACGCGCTCCCGTGGGCGCGCACGCACGTGTTCTTCGGGGACGAGCGGGCGGTGCCGCCCGACGACCCGCGGTCGAGCTACGGCATGGCGCGCGGCGCGCTCCTCTCGTCCGTGGCGCTCCCGCCGGAGAACGTCCACCGGATCCGCGGGGAGGACGAGCCCGGCGCGGCCGCCCGCTCCTACGAGGACGCGCTGCGCGCCTTCTTCGGCGTCGCGCCCCGCTTCGATCTCCTGCTGCTCGGGATGGGCGCGGACGGTCACACCGCCTCGCTGTTCCCGGGGAGCCCCGCGATCGACGAGCCGTCGCGGCTCGTCGCCGCGGTGCCCGCGCCCGCCGCGGGCCCCGCCCGGATCACGCTCACCCTGCGCGCGCTGCAGGCGGCGGCGCACGCCGTCTTCCTCGTCTCGGGCGCGCAGAAGGCGCCGGCGCTCGCGCGCGTGCTCTCCGGCGAGAGCGGGGCGGAGGCGCTCCCCGCGGCGCGCGTCCGGCCGGCGCACGGCTCGGTCCTCTGGCTCGTCGACCGCGCCGCAGCGCCCTTCCTCGCGGCGCCTTGACCCCGCCGGCGCGCGCGCCCGACCGCGCGCGGTTCCCGCCAAGGCAGCACCCGCGCAAAGGCGACGATGGCCCCGCGCGAGCCGCGATCGCGAGGGCCTCCTCGCCCTACGTTCATCGCGCCCGTACGGGCGGGAGGGACTCGAGATGCGCGTTTCGAAGCGTGGGTTCGTGGCGGCGATCGCCTCCGCCGCCGTCCTGGGGCTCGCCGGTGGCGCGCGGGCGGCCGGCGACACGGTCACGGTGGCGAAGAGCGAGAAGGTCGGGAGCTACCTCACCGACGACAAGGGCATGACGCTCTACGTGTTCAAGATGGACGCGGGCGGGAAGAGCGCGTGCGCAGGGTCGTGCGTGGCGAACTGGCCGATCTACTACCGCGAGAAGGTCGAGCCGGCGGGGGGGCCGAGCGCGGGCGACTTCGGCGCCATCACGCGTGAGGACGGCAAGAAGCAGACGACGTACAAGGGCAAGCCGCTCTACACGTTCGTCGGGGACAAGAAGCCGGGCGACACGAATGGGCAGGGCGTGAAGGACGTCTGGGTGGTCGCGGCGCCTTGAGTCACGCGTACTGCGCGATCCCGTTCCCGAACGACCAGTTCTCCTTCCCCACCTCCACGAGGGAGACGAGGACGTCCTCCCTTCGGACCCCGGGTGACGTGGAGAGCAGCTCGGCGATCCGGGCGTAGAGCGCCTTCTTCATCTCCACGGTCCGTCCCGCGTTGAGCGTGATCTGCACGACGACGAGATCGTCGCTCCGCGCGATGTCGAGATAGGACCGGTCGTAGACGAGCCCCGCGGCGTCGTGCTCGGTGATGACCTGGAAGCGATCCTTCGCGGGGACGTTCATCGTCTCCACCATGGCGCGGTGGACCGCGTCGCCGAGGGCGGTGCGGTAGGCCTCCGGCTTTCCGGCTCTGAGCGAGATGCGAACGAGCGGCATCGGGATCTCCCTGGGGAAAGGACCGGGGATCTATCGCCACGCATCCCCCTGCCGAGGGCCGCACTTGGGGCACGCGGAGCGTCCCTGACGCGCCCGGCCGGCTCCGCCGCTCCTCCCGTCGGCCGAACCCACGAGAGCTGGCGTTCCCGGGCGCCGAAAGCTCGACGGCCGCGGGACGGGGCGTAGCGTTGAGCTCGGCGTCCGAGGGGAGGACGGCATGGTCGAGCGGACGGGTGGCGTGGTGATGGTGGTCGACGACGACGAGGACCTCCGGGAGCTCGTCGTCCAGGTCCTGACCGACGCGGGCTTCGAGACGGTGACGGCGAGGCACGGGCGCGAGGCCCTCGCTCGGCTCAAGGCGGGCGAGCTCACGCCCGAGCTCATCCTGCTCGACCTCGAGATGCCGGTCATGTCCGGCTGGGAGTTCCGCCGCGAGCAGCTGCGCGACCCCGTGCTCGCCCAGGTGCCGGTGCTCGTCACCTCGTCGGCCGAGCCCGGCGCGCTCGCCGCGAGCGGATACCTGGCCAAGCCGTACGCCGCTTCCGACCTCCTCCGCGCCGTCGCCGCGGTCCGGGCCGGCCGCGCGATCGCGGCCTGAGCCGCGCGCGCTGCCCGGCGGCTCGCTCGCTCGCCCGGCCGCCGGCGGCTCAATCCTTCCGGGGGCGGGTCCGCTCGCCGAGCAGCGCCTCGACCTCCGCGGCCGATCCCAGCTCCACGGCGCGCTGCGCGAGCTCCCGGGCCGCGTCGAGGCGGGTCTCGCGGATGGCGTTCTTCACCTCGAGCATCTCGCCCGGGGCGACGCTGAACGCGCGCAGGCCGAGGCCGAGGAGGAGCTCGGTGTGGAGCGGATCGCCGGCCATCTCGCCGCAGATGGTGAGCTCACGGGCGGCGGCCTCCGCGGCCTCCGCGACGGAGCGGATGAGGCGCAGCACTCCCGGGTGCAGGGGCTGGTAGTAGGGAGCGATGGTCTCGTCCTCGCGATCGGCCGCGAGCACGTACTGCACGAGGTCGTTCGTCCCGAGGCTCAGGAACTCGACCTCCCGCGCCAGCGTGCGCGCCATCAGTGCCGCCGAGGGGACCTCGATCATCGCGCCCAGCGGGACGTCGGGGTTGAAGCGCAGGCCCTCGGCGGCGAGCTCCGCCTGCACCTGCCTCACCATCCGGCGGGCTTCCCGGACCTCTTCCAGCCCGCCGACGACGGGGAGCAGGATGGAGGCCGGGTGATCCGCGCTGACGCGCAGGAACGCCCGCAACTGCGGCTTCAGCACCTCGGGGTGGCGGAGCAGGAGCCGGACACCGCGCTGCGCGAGCGAGGGGTTGCGGGCGGGCGGCAGGGGGAAGTACGGCAGGACCTTGTCGCCGCCGAGGTCGAGGAGACGGAAGACGACCTTCCGCGGGTGGAAGCGCTCCGCCGCCCGCGCGAGGTACTCGTACTGCTCCTCCTCGGTGGGGAACGCCGGGCGGATCGAGAACGCGAACTCGGTGCGGTAGAGGCCGATCCCCTCGGCCTCGAAGCGGAGCGCGGACTCCGTGTCCGCGAGCTTGTTCACGTTGGCGTAGAGCGGGACCGCCGTGCCGTCGCGCGTCACCGAGGGCACGCCGACGAGGTGCGTGAGCTCCTCCTTGCCGGCGCGGAGCTCCGCCTCCACGCGATCGTACTCGCGCTCCAGCGCAGGCTCCGGGTTGACGAAGACCACGCCCCCGATGCCGTCCACGATCAGCCGATCTCCCGTCCTGATCCGGAGCGACGCCTCGGGCACCCCGGCGACGGCGGGGGTCCCCAGGGAGCGCGCCAGGATCGAGCTGTGCGAGAACCGGTTGCCCCGCTCCGTCACGAGGCCGCCGACGCGGTCGAGCTCGAGGCGCGCCGTCACGGACGGCAGGAGCTCCTCCGTCACGATGATGGCGCCCGCGGGGATGACGAGGCTCGAGGGGCCCCGGCGCTCGATGAGCGTCGACAGGACCCGGCGGCCCACGTCGCGGACGTCGGCCGCGCGCTCGCGGAGGTAGGCGTCGGGGATCGCCTCGATGATCCGCAGGTACTCGTCGATCACCTCCGAGAGCGCCGCCTCGACGTTGATGAGCTTCTCCCGGACCCGGCGGAGGACCCGGTCGCGCAGCTCCGGATCGTCCACCGCGAGCGCCTGGGCACCGAAGATGTCGGCCTGGCTCTGGCCGAGCCGCTCGGTCACGTCCGCCTGGAGCGCGGCCAGCTCCGCGCCGGCGGTGGCCAGGGCTGCGTCCAGGCGCAGCCGCTCGCCCTCCACCTCGGACGGGTGGATGCTGCGCCGGGGGGCCGCGGACCGGTAGCCGCACGCGATGACGAGGGCCTTGCCCCGCGCGACTCCCGGCGACACGCCCGTGCCTCTGAGCATCTGAGGGATCCTTTCTTCGCTCATAAGCGGCGGCGGGCCGCGGCCGCCACGAAGACGGGCCGCGCCGTCCGCCCCCGCTCCCCACCCGGTCGGGCGCGCGAGCGACCGGGGGAGCCCGCCTCGCGTGGGCCCCGAGCGTGCACGGGAATGGGGCGCGCCGCTGCCGCCGGGCCGCGCCCGGCCTTATCGAGCAGGGAGATGGAGCTCCTGCTCATTCGCCACGCCATCGCCGAGCGGGCCTCGTCGCGCGGCGAGGCGGCCGACGCGCGCCGGCCGCTGACGGCCGAGGGACGCCGGCGCATGGCCCGGGGTGCGCGGGGGCTCATGGCGCTCGTCGCGGAGCTCGACGCCGTCGTCCCGAGCCCCCTCGTCCGGGCCGTCGAGACGGCGCGGATCGTCGCGGACGCGTTCGAGCTCTCGCCCGAGGAAGGGCTCCCGGCGCTCGCGCCGGGCCATCCGCCCCAGGAGCTGCTCGAGTGGCTCCGCGCGTCGCGCCACGGCGGGACCGTCGCGCTCGTCGGGCACGAGCCGCACCTCTCTGGCCTCGCGGCGCTCCTCGTCGCCGGCGATCCCGAGCCGCTGTTCACCTTTCGCAAAGGCGGCGCGTGCCTCCTCGAGCTCGACGGCGCCCCGCGGCCGGGGGGAGGGCGGCTGCGCTGGCTCGCGACGGCGAGGCTCTTGCGCCTGCTCGGGGCGCGGAAGGCGAGGTGACGCGCACACCGTCGAGCGCGTCCAGGGAGGCGCTCGCTCGCCGCCCGCCTCGCCGGTGGCGGGTCGTGACGCCGGACCGCAGATTCGAGGCATGCCCATCTCGTCCGTTCCCGCCCGCACGGAGGGCGGATTCCACGTCGTCGTCGAGGCGCCGCGCGGCGCGACGCTCAAGCTCAAGCACGATCCGGAGCTCGACGTGATGATCGGCCACCGGCCGCTGCCGCTCGGGTTCGCCTACCCGTACGACTGGGGCTTCGTGCCGGGGACGAAGGCCTCCGACGGCGACCCGGTGGACGCGCTCGTCTACTGGGACGTCGCGAGCTACCCCGGCGTCGTCCTCCGCTGCCGCGCACTCGGGGTCCTCGCGCTCGAGCAGGACGCGAAGGGCGGAGGACGGGAGCGGAACGACCGGATCCTCGCGCTCCCGCTCGTCCACCCCCGCGGCGCCGCGCTGCGCACGCATCGGGACCTCGACGGCCGGGTGCTCGAGGAGATCGAGCACTTCTTCACGTCGTCCGTGTTCTTCGAGCCGAAGCACCCCCGCGTCCTCGGATGGCACGGGCCCGAGGACGTGGAGCGGCTCCTCGCCGGGAGCTAGCGCGTGGCGAAGCCGACGGAGATCCCCGGGCTCGAGCCCGGCACGCCGCTCTCCGTGGCGGGCCCGCTCCTCGTCCGCGCGCGCCTCGACGACGTGCGCCGGTACGAGGCCGCGGCCGTGGGGACGGGCGACGGCGAGCCGGACGTGGACGCGGTGCACGACATGCGGATCGCGACGCGGCGGCTGCGCGCCGCGCTCCAGCTCTTCGGCCGCGGCGACCTCGCGGCGCTCGAGGACGAGGTGAAGGCGCTCCAGGACGCGCTCGGCGAGGTCCGCGACGGCCAGGTGCAGCGGCGCTGGTTCGAGCGGCACGCCCGGAGGCAGGATGGCGGCGGGCGGCTCGCGGCGTGGGCGGGCGGAGGCCTGCCGAGGGCCAGCAAGCGGCTGCGCCGCGCGATCCGTGGCTGGCAGGGCGCCGTCGCGCCCTCGATCGCGCGCGCCGCGGACGACGCGGCAGGGAAGGGGCGGCTCCAGGGGAAGCGGCTCGCGAAGGAGGTGAGGGCGCGGCTCGCGACCTTGAAGCGCCGCCTCGCGGCCGCGCGGGACGCGCGATCGCCACGGAAGGTGCACCGCCTCCGCATCGCGGCGAAGAAGCTCCGCTACGTCGCCGAGCTCGTGGAGCCCGGCTTCCCGGGCGCGGCGAAGGGGATGCTCGCCGCGCTCGTGCCGCTCCAGGAGCGGCTCGGCGATCTCCACGACACGGACGTGCGGATCGAGCGGCTCGAGCGCCTCGCCCGCCGGGGCCAGCGGCGCGAGCGCCGGGCCGCGCGCGCGACGCTCGCCGTCCTCCACGAGGAGCGCGCCCGCGAGGCCCGGGCGCTCCGGCGCGAGCTCTCGCGGTGGCGGGAGGAGAGGGTGGTCCGGGCGCTGCGGCGCGGGTTCTCGCGCGGCGGACGGCGCGTGAAGCTCGGGGTGAAGGTCGCGGCGGCGGCGAACGGGCACGCGGCGGACGCGCCGGCGGCGTGACGACGCGGCTCGAGGTCGCGGTCGCGGCTCGCGACCGGGCCCTACCTCCGCGCTCGCTCGACGTGGATCGACGCGTGGAAGACGGCGCGGAAGAGCGACGCCTCCCGGGCGACGTCCCACAGCTCGAGGTCCACGGGGCCGCGGGTCCGCGCGAGCACCCTCACGACGCCGTTCTTCCGGGCGGCCCGGACGGAGACGACCGGCTGGTGGTGGCTCCGGTCGAGCGCGTCCGCGACGCGCAGCAGGGCGACGAGCCGCCGCACGAGCCGGAACTCGCCCGCGGGGAGGTCCTCGAGATCCGGGCGGTGCCGCTCCGGCGGGCTGCGCCGGTGATAGCGGGCGACGAGCGCGACGAGGAGCCGCTCCCTGTCGGACAGCCCGGGGATGTCGGCGCTCGAGACGAGGTAGAAGGTGTGCTTGTGGTGGCGGGTCGGCGAGACGGCGTGCCCGACGTCGTGGAGGAGCGCCGCCGCCTCGAGCAGCCCGCGCGCGCTCGCGGGGAGCGCGTGCAGCTCGGCGAGCTGATCGAAGAGATCGAGCGCGAGGCGCGCCGTCTGCCGGGCGTGGCCCTCGTCGAAGTTGAACCGGCGGCCGAACGCGAGCGCCGCCGCGGCGCGAGAGGCCTGGGCGGCCGCGACCGCCGCCGGCGACCGGCGCGCGAGGTCGACGAGGATGCCGTTGCGGAGCCCGGTGTCGACCGCGGCGATCGAGTCGAGGCCGAGGTGGCGCATCGCCGCCTCGAGGATCACGGCGCCCGCGACGATGATCTCCGCGCGGCGGGGCTCGAACCGCCTGCGCCGCTCCGCGATGGAGTCGGAGGCGAGCTCCTCGACCGCGCGCTTCACGTCCCGGAGCGTCATGCGGCGGCCCTCGCCGTGGGCCGCGACGATGGCGTTGATCGTCCCGGACGACCCGAGCGCCACGTTGCCGTGCGGCAGCCGCCGCGGAACGGAGTCGCGGAACGCCTCGTCGGCGAAGCTGCGCATGGCCGCGAGCCGCTGCGGCGAGACCTTCCCCGCCGAGCCGAAGATCTCGGTCAGCCGGACCGCGCCGAGCCCGACGCTGTAGAGATCCTTCGCCTCCTCCCCCACGGCGGTCGCGACCTCGGTCGACCCGCCGCCGATGTCGAGGACGAGCGAGCGCGCGCGCCGGGGCCGGCCGTTCAGCACGCCGCGGCAGATGAGGCGGGCCTCCTCGCGCCCGGAGACGACCTCGAGGTCGAGCCCGGTCTCGCGCTTCACGCGCTTCACGAGGTCGTCGCGGTTCCGCGCCTCGCGGACGGCGCTCGTCGCGACGGCGCGCACGGTGGCGTGGTAGCGGCGGCAGAGGGCCGCGTACCGGCGGAGGGCCGAGAGGAGCCGGTCGGCGACCTCGCGGGACATCGAGCCGGTGGCGAAGACCCCCTCGCCCGGGCGCACCGGATCGCGCTCCTGGTGGAGGGTCTCGAGCGTGCCGTCAGGCAGCGGGCGCGCGATCTCGAGGCGCACCGCGTTCGTCCCCACGTCGATGGCCGCGAGGATGCGCTGTCCTTCGTGGTCGTGCGCCAATCGGCCTCCCGCGTCGAGTCTATTCGCCCGCACGGTCGCAGGAACGGCCGGGATGCGAGTGGGCTCACACGGGCCGGGTGGCGGACCGCGCCGCTCGGCAAGGGTTCTAGCACCGGGGGTGCCCCGAGGGTCCTCGATCCCCCTTACGTTCCAGACCGGAACGGCGTGGAACACGCGGGGCCGCGATCGTGCGCCGGCGCGCCGGGCGCGCGGTCGGAGGCGCCCCGCGGGAAATCGCTGGGCCGGAGCGGCGAGCGCAAGAGCGCCGCGCCGGCGGGTCGCGCCGCGCGCGGAAGGCACGCGAGGTGCACCGCCCGGCGACCGAACCCCGTCCCGAGGAGCCTCTTCCGATGACCGGATCGCCCCGTGAGCTCGACCTTCGCAAGCTGCCGCCGGAGCTGCGGCACGGCCTCGTGTTCCAGACCTTCGACGCGCTCGGACCGGGCGAGGCGCTCGTGATCGTGAACGACCACGACCCGGCGCCGCTGCTGCAGCAGTTCCGGTTCGTGCGGCCCGGCCAGGCGGAGTCCGAGTACCTCGAGCGCGGCCCGGCCGACTGGCGCGTCCGCATCGCGAGGAGAGCGAGCCCCTGACCACGGACGGCGCGGGCCGGCCCCGCGCTCGCGGAGCCGGCCCGGACTCACCGCGCGCCAGGCGTCCTCACCTCGACGCGCTCTTCGGCGCGTCCTTCACGAGCTCGACGTCGAGCGTGATGGCGATCTCGTCCCCGACCGCCGGGCCGGCCTCGACGAGCTTGTTCCAGGAGAGGCCGTAGTCCTTGCGGCTGATCTTCGTGACGGCCGAGAACGCGCGGCGGGTCTCGCCGTACATGCCCTTCACCTCGGGCGACGTCGTCACGTCGAGCGTGACGGGCTTCGTGACGCCGTGCAGGGTGAGGTCGCCCGCGACCTTCAGCTTGTCCTTGCCCGCCTTGGTGACCTTGGCCGACTTGAAGGTGATGGCCGGGTACTTCGCCGTGTCGAGGAAGTCGGGCGACTTGAGGTGCGCGTCCCGGTCGGCGACGCGGGTGTCGATGCTGTTCGCGTCGATCGTCACCTCGACCGTGGAGCGCGCCGGATCCGCGTCGTCGAGCTGCGCGACGCCCGAGTACTTCGTGAACTCGCCGCGGACCGTCGAGATGACGAGGTGCTTCACGGCGAAGCCGACCTGCGAGTGGGACGCGTCGACGTTCCAGGCGGCAGGCGCGGCGAGCGCGAGCATCGGGGCGACGGCGAGCAGCGAGGCGAGGAGCTTCTTCATGTTCGGCCTTCCTTCGGGAGAGCGTTGGGGGCCGCGGCGGCGGTCTCATCGGCGGGGCGGGGCCTTCTCTCGGCCCTCTCCCGCTGCCGCTCGGCACGGGAGCATTCTTGGCGGCGTTCCCGATGCGGCGCAATCGGCGCCTTAGCACAGGTCTGTTCCAGGATTGGAACGGTCGGTCCTGCCGGTCGGCGCGACCGCGTCGGACCGCGCCGCATTCGCGCGCACGTGCGCGGGCCGGCGGCGATCCGCGCCCTCGGCGCCGTTCGGGCGAGCGTCACTGCGCGCGGCCGTCCACGCGGATCGGTGAGCCAGAGGAGCGCACGGGTGATCTCCTCACCACGATGCGGGCACGCCGATCGTCCGAACCCGAAGGCCCTCGTCCGCAATGCGAAGGTGAGCGCGCCTCGGAGCGTATCGTGGGGTGGACCGGTCGAGGCGTGCGCGACGAGAGGCCGGGCTCGGGCAGGCTCGTCGCGCGGCGCGACCCGGCCGGCGTGGAAGGAGGCAGGGCATGTTCCCCGCATCGAGAGGCGTATTCGGGAGGGGTCTCGCGCTCGCGCTGGCGATGGCGCTGGCGAGCGGCATCGCACGGGCCGCACCGCCGCAGGCACCCGCCGAGGCTGCGGCATTCGAGGTGGACGCGAAGGTCGTGCTCGCTGCGTTCGTCGCCCTCGCGGACGGCCACCTTCGGAAGATGGCGGACTCGCTCCAGGTGCTCGCGCTGTCCGAGCAGACGCGCTCCGCCGACTGGGCAAACATCGAGCGCCAGCTCGGCGAGATCGCCAAGCTGAACGACGCCGCGCTCAACTGGTTCGCCCTGCCAGACGGGTCGTACTGGAGCGTCCAGAACGGCCGCGAGAAGGGAAACCTCTCCACGCGGGCCTACTTTCCGAAGGTCCTCGCAGGGGAGACCGTGATCGGCGACCTCGTCGTCAGCAAGGCGACGGGCAAGGGCGTCGCCATCGTCGCCGTGCCGGTGAAGGGTCGCGACGGCGTCGTGTCCGGCGTCCTCGGCGCGTCGATCTACCTCGGCAAGCTGAGCGCCCGGATCCGCGAGGAGATGAATGTCGGAGACGACCTCATCTTCTACTCGTTCGACGCGACGCCGCTCCTCGCGATCGTATGGGATCCCACGCTCGTCTTCACGAACCCGAAGGAGCTCGGCCCCGAGGTCGACAAGGCCTTCACGGAGATGCTGTCGAAGAAGGAGGGCGTGGTTCGATATACGTTCCGTGAACGCCAGCGGACGGTCGTGTTCAGCAAGTCCGCCGTGACCGGGTGGTGGTACGGGTTCGGCGTTGTCCAGGCGCCGCAGAGCGCCCGCGCCGAGACGCCGCCGGGGAAGGCGGGCGCGACGCGGTGACGGCGGGGGCGCGGCTCGCTCGGCGCGACGAGCCGCGCCGCCGTCAGGGCTTGATGAACGTCCCCGCGCGGAGCTCCGCGAGCGCCTCGGCGATCTCCTCGCGGGTGTTCATGACGAACGGGCCGTAGCGTGCGTACGGCTCGCGGAGCGGCTGCGCCGACAGGAGCAGGAAGCGCGCGCCCGCGCCGCCGGCGTGGACGCGGACGACGTCACCGTCCTCCAGGATGGCGAGGTGCGGGGCGCGGATGGCGGGCCCGCGCGAGGGCGCGGCGCCGCCCACGCTCACCTCTCCCTGGAAGACGTAGAGGATCGCGGTGTGGCCGCGCGGCACCGGCTGCTCGAAGGTCCGGCCGGCAGGGAGCGCGATGTCGAGGTAGGTCGGTCCCGCGAAGATCTCGCGGACCGCGCCGGGAACGCCGTCCACCTCGCCCGCCACCACGCGGATGCGGGCGCCGTCGGGGCGCGCGACCTCGGGGATCGCGCTCGAGGGCACGTCCTGGTAGCGCGGCCGGGTCATCTTGAGCTTCGCGGGCAGGTTCACCCAGATCTGGAAGCCGTCGAGCCGGCGCGGTCCGACCTTCGGCATCTCCTCGTGCAGGATGCCGCTCCCCGCGGTCATCCACTGCACGTCGCCCGCCCCGATGACGCCCGAGCTCCCGAGGCTGTCCCGATGGGCAACGCTGCCGTCGAGCATGTAGGTGATGGTCTCGATGCCCCGGTGCGGGTGCATGGGGAAGCCGGCGACGTAGTCGTTCGCGTTTTCCGACCCGAAATGGTCGAAGAGGAAGAACGGGTCGAGGTGGTCGAGCCGCTCCGTGGCGATGCTGCGCTGGAGCCGCACGCCTGCGCCGTCGCTCGTCGCGACGGGGGTCACCACGTCCTTCAGTCCTCGCTCGATCATGGGTCTCTCCGACGGGATCCATAACCGCCGAGGCGATCGGGACAAGTCGCGCGCGCGCACCACCGTGTCCCGCGGCGCGGAACAATCCCGGCTCGAGGCTCCTCGCGCGAGGGCCGTTCGCTCGCCCCGCGCGTCGCACCCGGCGGCGCGGCCCTGCCCGCCAGCCGCGATTGCGGGGCCCCGCGAGACGCGAGCAGCGTTACCCTTCGCCCGAGGAGCCGCATGCGCCTTCCCGGAAATGGAGCTCGAGGCCGCCGGACCGAGCGCGAGACGAGCGTGGAGGGGCGCCCGCGGCTCGGCCGGAACGTGATCGCGCTCGCGGTGGTGAGCTTCCTCACCGACGTCTCGAGCGAGATGATCTACCCGCTCCTGCCGCTCTTCCTGTCGAGCGTGCTCCACGCGAGCGCGAGCGCGGTGGGGCTCATCGAGGGAACTGCGGAGACCACCGCCGCGCTCCTCAAGCTCGCCAGCGGGTGGTGGTCGGATCGGGTCCGGAGGCGCAAGCCGCTCGTCCTCCTCGGCTACGTGATCTCCTCGTTCGCGCGCCCGCTCGTCGCCGTCGCGCAGGCGGCCTCGCAGGTTCTCGTCATCCGGGTCGTGGACCGCGTCGGCAAGGGCGTGCGGACGTCGCCGCGCGACGCGCTCATCGCGGACTCGGTCGCGCCGTCCATCCGCGGCAGGGCCTTCGGCCTCCACCGGGCAGGCGACCACGCGGGCGCGGTCGTCGGGCCGCTCATCGCATTCGCGATCCTGACGTGGTGGACGGGCGCGCCGCTCCGGCGCGTCTTCTGGCTGGCGGCGATCCCCGGCGTGCTCTCGGTGCTGGTCCTCGCATCCGCCGTGTCGGAGGTGCCGCGCGAGGTGGACGGGAGGCGCGAGGCCCCCGCCGCGTCAGGCCCGCTGGGTCGAGGGTTCTGGCGCTACCTCGTCGTGCTCCTCGTCTTCACGCTCGGCAACGCGACCGACGCGTTCCTCCTCCTGCGCGCCTCCCAGCTCGGCGTGAACCAGGCGCTCACCCCGATCCTCTGGGCGCTGCTGCACGTCGTGAAGTCCCTCTCCAGCACCCCCGGCGGCGCGCTCTCGGATCGGGTCGGACGCAAGCCGCTCATCGTCGTCGGCTGGGCGGTCTATGCCCTCGTCTACTTCCTCTTCGGCCACGCGAGCGCAGCGTGGCACGCGTGGGCCCTCTTCTCCCTGTACGGCGTCTACTTCGGGCTCACCGAGGGAGCGGAGAAGGCGCTCGTGGCCGACCTCGTCCCGCCCGACCGGCGCGGCGCCGCGTTCGGCTGGTA
Source organism: Anaeromyxobacter sp. SG64 (assembly GCF_022690745.1). NCBI lineage: Bacteria > Pseudomonadati > Myxococcota > Myxococcia > Myxococcales > Anaeromyxobacteraceae > Anaeromyxobacter > Anaeromyxobacter sp. SG64. Next base: position 34,668 of record NZ_JALCZB010000020.1, read on the forward strand.
CAACCTCGCGATCGGGCTCGGCGCGCTCCCGGCCTCGGTGATCTTCGGCCTGATCTGGGACCGGCTGGGATCTCCCGCCGCGTTCGCCTACGGCGCGACGCTTGCGTTCGTGGCGGCGGTCGCGCTCCTCGTGGTCGTGCCCGGCAGGCGCGAGGCTCGTGGACGCTGACGGGCGAGGGGGTCGAGCGCCGGCAGGGCGCGCGAGAAGGCGAGGGCGGAGCGGCGGGGGGCGCTCGGGTCCCGGGACGCGGGGCCCGCCGACGGTCGTCAGGGACGCGTGGCGGCCTTCGGGCGGGCCTCTCCGAACCGGAGGGCGGTGTCGGCGGGGAGCTTGCGGAGCTGCTCGATCCGCAGCACGGGAGGCGACCACGAGACGGCGATCCGGACCTCGACCTTGTCCCCGACGCGCACGTCGTCGAGCGCGGCCTCCGGCGAAACGTCGAACGGCATCACCATCGAGCCCATCCCCACCACCGTCCCCGCCTCGTTCGCGAAGTCGTCGATGGGCTCGTGACGGATGGAGACCTGCCGCGCCGCGGCGGAGAGCCGCACGATCTCGCCGCGCACGGTGTAGCGCCGCGCGTTCGCAGGCGCGGCGTCTCCGGAGCGTGAGCCACCCTCGCGGCAACCCGGGCCCGTCGCGAGGAGCGCGCCCGCGAGCGTCAGCATCACCGGATAGAGCCACTTCAGCCACGCGGTACGGGTCGGACCGGAGGTCATCCCGTCATCTTCATCGCCGCCTGCCGCGGCCGCATGCGGCATGGTGTCACCTCGCGTGCTCCCCCGGCCCCTCCGCGATCAGGTCACGCAGCACGACGGCGCCGTTGTGCTCCCGGTCGCGCGCGCCGTAGACGAGCGTCACCGTACGGTGCGCTGCGCGGCGGCCGAGCTCCGCGAGGAGCACCTGCGCCGGGCCCGTCCCGAGCTCGGCGTGGTAGCGCCGCGCGAACTCGTGGAAGCGGGCGGGGTCGTGCCCGAACCAGCGCCGGAGCCCCGGGCTCGGCGCGAGGTCCTTCGCCCACAGGTCGAGCGCGAGCGCCTCCTTCTTCACGCCGCGCGGCCAGAGCCGGTCCACGAGCACGCGGTAGCCATCGCTCCGCTCGGGCCCGTCGTAGGCGCGCTTCAATCGGATCATCCGCTCCTCGCCCGCGTTATACGGGGGCGCACACCGTCGCGCGCGAGAAACGCGACCGCGAGCCAGGAGGAGTGCGTTCATGATTTCCGAGGAGATTCGCGCAGCGCTGACGCAGGAGGGCTCGGCCGCCTTCGTGACGGAGGGGCCGGCGGGGCCGCACCTCGTCGCGACGTGGAACAGCTACCTCCGCGTCCTCGACGACACCACCCTCGCGTTCCCCGCCGGCGGCTACCGGCGGACGGAGGAGAACGTCCGGAGCGGCAGCGGGGTGCAGATGATCCTGGGGGCCAAGCACCCGAAGGGCGTCGGCTTCCGCCTCTCCGGACGCGCCGAGTTCCAGGTGGGCACGCCGGTCCACGAGCAGCTGAAGCGGGACTTCCCCTGGTGCCGGGCCGCCGTGCTGCTCCACGTGGCGCAGGCGGAGAAGGTGCTCGGCTAGCGCGCCGGGAGTCGGGGCGCGCCGCCGCTCCCCCGGGCGGCGGACGCCAAGACCTCGCGCGGGCGTGAGATGCGGCCGGCTCCGGCGGCTACGCCAGGGCGGCCGTCGCGCTGCACGCCTCGGCGCACGAGCGGCACGCGTTGGCGCAGGCCTTCATCTGCGCGTCGCCCGCGAACTCCTCGCAGGACTCCTCGCAGGCCTTGCAGATCTCCGCACACGTCGCGCACTGGTGGGCGTGGAACGCGGACTCGCGTGACATGAGCGCCACGCTCATGCGGCAGCTCTCCGCGCAGTCCATCAGGAGCTTCACGTGATCGGCGGCCGCGTGCTCGCCGCCCTTCTGCAGGCAGTGCGCGAGGGTCTGCTCGCAGACGCTGAAGCACGACAGGCATTCCTGGATGGACCGCCGCATCTGCTCGGCCATGTGGCTGAAGTGCGGCGTCGCCTGGAAGGTCGCCTGGAAGCCTTGCTGCCCGCTGACGGTGGCCATGTCCCCTCCGCTTTGGTTTCGAGGGTTCGGAGGGGAACATTGGGGGGACGGGCCTTCGGGACAAGCCGGGCGGAGTGCCCGGCCCGTGCGTGAGCGCCCCGGCGCCGGCTCCCTACTGCTTCTCGACCACGCCGCAGGCGATGCGCGCGCCCGAGTTGCCGGCGGGATCGGTCTTCTCGTCGTCGGGGTCGGCGTGGATGACCAGGGCCGTGCCGTCCGGGCCGAGCAGCGAGCCCTCGCCGGCGCCCAGGGTGGCCCCCTTCGCGGTGAAGGTCGCCTTCGCCTTGCCGTCCTTCCCCACCGTGAGGTTCGGCAGGTCGCCGGCGTGCACGCCCTCCGGGTTGTGGACGCCGTGCTTCTTGCCGAACGGGTTGAAGTGACCGCCGGCCGACTTGAAGTCGGGCGGCTCGCACTTGGCCGCTCCGTGGAGGTGGATGCCGTGCTTCCCCGGCGGGAGCCCGGCCACCGCGACCGCGAGCTTCACGCCGCCGCGAGTCGGCGTGAGCGTGGCCGTCCCGACCTCCTTGCCGTCGGCGTCCTTCAGGACCGCCTTCGCGGCGGGAGCGGCGGCGGTGACGGTGAGTGGAACGGCGAGAGCCAGGAACAGGGAGAACGCTCGAGTCGTCATGCGCGACAGGTACGGCGGGCGTGTTGCCGCGGCTCGGACCGGAAGGGTGCGCCCTTTCGCGGGCAGTGCACCTCGATCCAGGGGCAGGGATCCGCCGAAGCTCACGGCCGGCAGACCCGTGTGGCGGACGTCCGCAGAGTGTGGCGAACGGTCGCGGGCGCGGCAGAGTGTCGCGTCGTCCGATGATCCCGAACAATGGATTGGGCAATCACCGCCGATCCTCGGGCCTGACGCATTGCAATCGGGCCCCGTTCCTCTGCTACTGTCCGCCGCACGCCGCTCGGACCACGGTCACTGTTCTCCTCACAGTGCGCTCCCACGCGCACCCGCCCCGCGAGGAACACCCCATGGCGACGCCCGCCCTGAAGGCTCATCCCGACACGCTCCGCACCCTGCCCGGCGACGACGTCCGGCAGCTCATGTGGCGGTTCGCGGAACGGTACGACCTGCAGATGCTGGTGCAGTCCGCGCGCGGCGTCGCGCGCGGCCCGGTCGCGCGCCTCGTCGCGGAGGGCGGGAGGAACGAGCACGAGTGGACCGCGCGCAAGAACGAGCTCCTCGCCCACTACGACGCGTCGGGGATCACGGCGGCGTTCATGGAGCCGGAGGAGGGCGGCTTCATCGCCGGCCCGAAGAACCTCGCCCTCGCGCTCGCCGCCTTCGAGCTCGCCTGGGTGGACGCGGGCGCGGCGACCGGCGCCCTCGCCGGCTTCCTGGGCCTGTCGCCCATCCACGAGCGCGGCACGCCCGAGCAGGTGCGCCACTACATGAGCCTCGCCGCGCCCGCGAAGCCCGGCGAGGACCGGCGGCCCTGGCGCGCGGCGTTCGCGCTCACCGAGCCCATTCCCTACGTCGGCGTGGACACCGGCATGCTCTCCGGGAAGGTGAGCGTGGCGGAGTGGAAGGAGGGCGAGGAGCCCGTGCTGCGGGTCGAGAAGCGCGGCCGGTTCATCACGAACATGGGGTTCGCGAACTTCGTCACCGCCGCGGTGGACACCGACGATCCGCGCATCAAGTCCTCGTGCCTCGTCATCCTCGAGGAGACGGACGCGGGGACGTTCGACCGCGGCACCCCCACGAAGAAGCTCGTGCACCAGCTCTCCTCGACGAGCGATCCCATCTTCAGCCTGCAAGTTCCGGCGAGCCGCATCGTCGGCGGGTACACCGTGAAGGACGGCGTCATCGTCCCGAGGTTCGACCACTCCGAGGTGATCGAGGCGGTGTTCCGGCGCACGCGCGTGACGGTCGGCGTCATGACCTCCGCGAAGCTGCTCAGCGCGATCGAGCCGGTCATCCGCTACCAGCGCGGGCGGTTCCGCGGCGCCGAGCAGGCCGCGCCCGGATCGGTGCGCTACGAGCTCGGCATCCAGCAGCGCGAGGACGCGCTGCACCGGCTCGTCGAGGTCTGGGCGGCGGGCGAGGCGGGCGCGTCGCTGGGCTTCGCGACGGCTCGCCTGTTCGACGAGCTCGATCCGCTCGAGCGGCGCAAGGACGCCGCGCTCGCGGCCCAGGGCATCTCCGGCATGAAGGCCACCCTCAAGTGGACGAAGGCCCTCGAGCAGAAGGGGCTCGAGCTCCTGGAGCTCGAGGCGCACCCCCGCGGCGAGAAGCAGGAGGCGCGCATCGCGGAGCTCCGCGCCGACGAGCTCGTCCGGTTCGCGCTCCTCGACGCGCAGGCGAACGTCCTCTGCCCCGCGACGAAGCTCTGGAACACCGGCGTCGGCGCGAGCGTGATGCGCGAGGCGGTCTCGCTCATGGGCGGCTACGGCATCACGGAGGACTGCCCGGGGTTCCTCGGCCAGAAGTGGATGGACGCCCAGCTCGAGGCGACCTACGAGGGCCCCGAGGCCGTGCAGCGCCGGCAGCTCTCGGTGACGATGGCGAACCCGCTCTTCCTCGCGCAGCAGAAGGCGTGGGTCCGCGAGCTGCGCCACGTGGCGGGCGCGCATCCGGGCACCGGGGCCTGCGCGCTCGCGTCGGCGATGGAGCTCTGGCTCTGGACGTACCGGCACCTCGAGCGGTCGACGGACGCGGACGGCGCGAAGCTCGTCCAGTCGCCGCGGCAGGGGGTGACCTTCAAGCTCGCGGACGCGCTCGGCTGGCTCATGGCCGCGCGCAGCCAGATCCTCGACGCGGTCGTGCTCGCCGAGGAGGGCGCGCCGGTGCTCGGCGAGGCGCACGCGGGCACGGCCCGCTTCTTCGCGGACCTGTGCCACGTCCAGGCGGCGCGCGCCGCGGGCGAGGTGGGGCGCATCTGCGCCGAGCTCGTCCACGGCTACAACCGCCACCCGTCGTGGGACGCGGAGGGGTGCGCGGCGTGCTGGTCGGCGAGCGACGCCGAGGCGCTCGAGGGGATCATCCCCGGCCTCGCGGGCTGCACCGGCGACGTGGTCGCCGAGGGCGGCCACCCGGACAAGGAGGGCCCCTGCGCCTCCTGCCAGGGCATCAGCGACTTCCGGACGATGCGGGTGAAGATCGACGGGTGCCTGACGGGCGCGTTGCTCGCGAAGGACCGCGCGGCGGAGGCGCTCTCGAAGGTGATGATCCCCGAGGCGCTCGACTACCCGCAGTAGCCGCGGCGGCCTTCGTCGCCAGGGAGACGCCATTGCAGCCCCTCGGGACCCAGGAACAGCCGGAGCGCCAGACGATGTCCGTGGACATCGCCTGCGTCGGCTTCGGGCCGGCCACGGCCGGCTTCCTCACCACCCTGTCGCGCCGTCTCTCCGCGTCCGACCTCCCGCCACTCGAGAGCGCCGCGGCGCCGGGCCTGCCGCTGCAGGTGGTCTGCTACGAGCGCGCCGACGACCTCGGCTTCGGCGTGTCGGGCGTCGTGACGCGCGCCCGCGGCCTGCGCGCCGCGTTCCCGGACCTCGACGGCGCGCAGATCCCCATGGCGGCGAGGGTGAAGGACGAGCGCGTCCTCTACCTGCTCGATCCCCTCGGCGCGAGCCGCCGGTCGGCCTCGCTGCGCGCGGCGGATCGGACCATCCGCGCGCTGCGCGGCGTGCTGCCCTTCGCCGACGAGGCGCTCGAGCTCCCCTTCACGCCCGAGTTCCTGCACAAGCAGGACGGTTTCGTCTTCTCGATGGGCCAGCTCATGCAGTGGATGAGCGCCCAGGTGCTCGCGTCCGGCGCGGTCCAGCTCTGGCCGGGGACACCCGTCGCGCGGGCGCTCGTCGAGGACGGCAAGGTCCGGGGCGTCCGCCTCGTCGACCAGGGCGTCGATCGCCAGGGGCTCCCGGACGCCGCGTTCATGCCGGGCATGGACGTCCGGGCCGCGCTGACCGTCGTCGGCGACGGGCCGGTCGGCGCGGTCGGGCGCCAGCTCGACGCCGAGCTCGGCATGCCCCCCGGGAACGCGCGGCGCGAGTGGGCGGTCGGCATGAAGTTCGTGGTCGACCTCCCGGAGGAAACGCGCCTCGAGCCGGGCACGGTGCTCCACACGCTCGGGTTCCCGGAGCCGGAGATCTTCGGGTTCCTGTACGTCCACCCGGATCACGTCGCGTCGGTCGGCATCTTCGTCCCGAGCGGCTTCGCGTCGCCGGCGCGCACGACCTATCGCTACCTACAGCACTACGTCCAGCACCCCGCGATCTGGCGGCACCTCGAGGGCGCGCGCCTCCGGTCCTGGGGGGCGAAGTCGCTCCTCGAGTCCGGGCGGCGCGGCGAGCCGTTCCTCGCGGGCGACGGGTTCGCGCGGATCGGCGAGGGCTCCGGCTCGACGAACGTCCTCACGTCCTCGGGCGTGGACGAGGCCTTCACGACGGGCGTCCAGCTCGCGGAGGGCGTCATCGCGCTCCTAGAGGCGGGGAGGCCGCTCACGAAGGAGGGCCTGGAGGAGGCCTACGTCGCCCGTCGCCGCGCGAGCTGGATCGAGGCGGAGGCGAGGATCGCCGAGAAGGCGCGCGACGGCTTCCAGCGCGGGTTCGTGCCCGGCCTCGTCGGGATGGCGCTCGCGGGCCTCACGCGCGGCAGGGTGTCGCTCGGCCACGAGCCGCCGCACCCGGCCGACGCGGTCGGCACGCTGGAGGACTTCTACGCGGGCCGGATCCCGGCCGAGGAGCTCGCGCGGCTGCGGGCGGAGTGCGAGGCGAGGGGCGTCCCGCTGCACGACGCGCTCATGGATCGCGCCGGCTGGCCGGCCGTGCCGCTCGACGGGAAGCTCCTCGTGTCGCAGCAGGACGCGCTCCTCATGGGCGGCAAGGTCCAGGCGCCCCCCGGCTACGCGGATCACGTCGGGTTCCGCTCCGCCGAGCGCTGCCGCGCCTGCGGCAAGCGCGTCTGCGTCGAGATCTGCTCGGCCGAGGCGCTCCGGCCGGGCGCCGACGGCGTGCCGAGCTTCGATCGCGAGAAGTGCGTCCACTGCGGCGCGTGCCTGTGGAGCTGCACCGGACGCCTCGAGGGGACCGACGAGGTGAACCTCGAGCTCCGCGCCGGGACGGGCGGGCTTCACTCCGCGGAGAACTGATCGCAAACCCCGCCCCCGCCGCTCGCCGGCGGGCGCGCACGACGAGGAGCCCATGAGCACCGGATACCAGATCGTCGTCCTCGGGAGCGTCGTCCCGGACCCGCTCCAGACCCTCGAGCCCGCCCAGACGCCGCAGGGGCCGGGCCTCAAGAACGAGCTCATGCTGCCGCACGTGCTCGACCCGTGGGCCGCCCACGCGCTGTACGAGGCGGCGAACCTCGCGGCGCGAACGCCGGGCTCGAAGGTGACGCTCCTCTCGCTCGGCCCGAAGGCGAAGCTCCAGCAGGTCATGATGGCGGTCGGCCAGCGGGTCCCCTTCGAGCTCGTCGCGCTCGACGGCCCCGCCGGCGGCTTCACCGATCCCCACGAGGTCGCGGCGAGGCTCGCCGACGCCGTGAAGGCGCTCCCCGGCCTCGATCGCTCCCGGCTGCTCCTGTTCGGCGGCTGGGAGTCGGCCTCGCGCGGTGCGGGCGTCACCCTCCAGCTCGTCGGCGAGCGGCTCGAGATCCCCGATCAGTTCCAGGGCGTCGACCAGCTCACGCCAGGTCCGGACGGCGCGTTCGAGGTGCTCGAGCGCGTGGAGGGCGGGAGGCACCAGGTGTCCTCCTGCGCCGGCGCCCCCGCGGTGCTCGGCTGGGCGACCGGCAGCCTCGGCGAGCCCAAGAACAACCCGCAGGTCGGCATGGCCAACATGCGCGCGATCATGCCGGCCCTGCAGAAGGCCGCGCCCGCGCCGGTCGGCACCGGTCGCGTCGAGTACCTCTCGGTCGCCGTGCCGAGGACGCAGCGCGAGACCCGCATCGTGAAGGACATGAGCCCCGACGACGTCGCGCGCGAGCTCGTCGAGTGGATCGCCCAGGACTAGCGCGAGGGAGCCCGACCATGGACACCGTCCTCCTCCTCACCCACACCGAGGCCGATGGCGGCCTCCCGCGCGCCGCGCTCGAGGCGCTCTCCGCGGCGCGCGCTGTCGGCGGGCCGCTCGCCGTCGGCCTGTTCGGCGCCTCCGTCGAGCGGGCGGCCGCGGCGCTCGCGGGCGCAGGCGCCACGAAGGTGCTCGCCGTCGAGGGCCCCGCCTTCGACGACCCGCGTTACGGCACCGACGCGGCGGCCGCCACGGCGCTCGCCAGGGCCTCCGGCGCGACCGTCGTCGTCGCGCCCGCGACGAGCCGAATGGCGCGCGTGGCGGCCGGGGTCGCGCAGCGGCTCGGCGGGCGCGTGGACACCCACGTGACGCAGGTCGCGTCCGACGGCGGCGTCGCCATCACCCGCTGGTTCTACAAGCAGCGCATCGAGGCGAAGCTCCGGCGCGAGGAGCGCCCCTGGGTGCTGCTCGTCGATCCGGGCGCGTACCCCGCGGCGACGGTCGAAGGCGGCGCCTCCCCCGTGGTCGAGCGGCTCGCGCTCTCCGCCGACGGCCTGACGCGGACGAAGGTCCTGGGGCTGCGGGCGCCCTCGTCGGGCGAGCAGACGATCCGCCCCGACGCGAAGCTCCTCTTCGTCGCCGGGGCGGGCTGGACGAAGAAGCAGGCGTCCGGGAAGCCCGAGCCGGAGCGCGCCGAGCAGCTCATCCTCGGCCTCCTGCGAAGCGCCGGCGCCTCGCTCGGTTCGTCCAAGTCGCTCGTGGATCAGGCGGGGGAGGGGCAGAAGGTGTTCGAGTTCATGACACACCTGAACCAGGTCGGCCAGACCGGCTCCACCCCTCGCCATCCCAAGGGGCTCGCGACCTGCTGCCACGGTGAGGAGCCGCACGTCGTCGGCTGGCGCTTCATCCGCGAGCGGCGCGCGGTGAACCTCGACGCGGGCTGCGGGTGGGCGAGGGGCAAGGCGGACGTGCTGTACGTGGCGGACGCCTTCGCGGTGATGGAGAAGGTGAACGCGCTTCTCGCCGCGAAGAGGTGACGAACCTCGACCGGCCGGCGCCGGACCAGGCCCCGCTCCTCTCGCGTCGCCGGGTTCGCGGAGCCGGCAGACGAGCGCTCGCGCCAGGCAGCCCTTTGCCGACACCGCCCGGACGGTGTATGGCTACGCCCGCATGAAGACGCTCACCGAGCTCAGCGGATCCCTGATTAGGACGGCGGCGGCCGCGGTCGCCCAGGCCCGGCGTTCACTCCCGGCCGAGGAGAAGCCGGCCGCCCCCGTCGCCGCGGCCGCCGAGGCGCCGGCCCCGGCCGCGCCGGAGGGCGCTGTCGCCGAGGCGCCCACCGAGGCGCAGGAGGCCGCGCCGGTCGAGGCCGCTGCGCCCGCCGAGACGGCGGAGGCAGCGCCCGCGGCGACGGCAGAGGCGCCGAAGCCCGCGGCGGAGGGAGAGAGCGAGGCGGTCAAGGCCGCGCTCGACGCCGCAGTGGCGACGGCCACGGGCCTGTCGGGCGATCGGCTCGCCATGCTTCGCGCCGCCGTCGAGGTGGTGGGGCGCCGGGCCGAGGACGTGCGGCTCGTCCGCGTGTTCGGCGTCGAGGAGCCGGTCCCGGGCGCGAAGACGAGCGGCGGTCACCAGTACCTCGTGGACTTCTTCCCGCAGAGCATGAAGCAGACCGTGAGCTCTCCCCGCGACGAGCGCGGCGGCCGCGGTGGCCGTGGCGGTCGCGGTGGACCCGGCGGCGGTCGGGGAGGCGGCGGTGGCGGCCGCGGCGCTGGCGGCACCAAGGCCGGCGCGACCGGCGGCTTCTCGATGGACTCGCTCCGCGAGGATCGCAAGAACGAGCGCGGTCGCGGACGGCCGGGCGGCGGTGGCCGGAGGCCGGGTGGCGGCGCCGGTGGCGGTCGTCCGGGCGGTGCCCCGAAGAAGTAGCCTCGCGCAAGGACCCACCCGACGAGCATGCACGATCCCCTCGCACCGCTCCTGGCGGACGGCGTCATCGAAGAGGTCTGCGCGCGCCTCAAGAGCGGCAAGGAGGCGGACCTCTGGCTCGTCCGCCACGGCGGCGAGGTCGTCGCCGCCAAGGTCTACAAGGCGCGCGAGGCGCGGAGCTTCCGGAACAACGCCGGCTACAAGGAAGGGCGGCAGGTCCGCGACTCGCGCATGCAGCGCGCGATGGACCGGGGCAGCCGCTTCGGGCAGGCCGCCGCCGAGGAGGCGTGGAAGGCGAAGGAGGCCGACGCGCTCCACGCGCTGCACGCCGCCGGCGTCCGGGTCCCCAGGCCGGTGATGTTCTACGAGGGCGTGCTCCTCATGGAGCTCGTCGTCGACGCGAACGGACACCCAGCGCCGCGCCTCGTGGACGCGCAGGTCGCGCCCGAGGAGGCGGCGGCGCTCTACGCCGACCTGCGCAGCCAGATCGTCCGGATGCTCGGGTGCGATCTCATCCACGGCGATCTCTCGCCCTACAACATCCTCCTCGGCTGGAACGGCCCGGTGGTGATCGACTTCCCGCAGGTGGTCGGCGCCGCGCACAACAGCCAGGCGGAGTCGTTCTTCCAGCGCGACCTCGAGAACGTGCGGCGGTTCTTCGCCGGCATCGCCCCCGAGCTCCACGCCGCCTCCGGGGACGGGCACGAGATCTGGCGCGCGTACGTACGGCGCGAGCTCAGCTCCGACTTCGTGCCGAGTGGCCGGCCGCCGGAGCCCGCCGCGCGGGGAGGCGAGAGGCAGGGACAGCGGCACGGGCGCGGTCACGGCGAGCGTCACCCGCAGCGGCCGCAGCAGCAGGAGCCGCGCCGGGATCGCGTCTGGCAGGAACGGCGGGAGCGGCCGGCGCACGCGCCCCCGGCGCGCGAGACCCACGCGCCCGCGCAGCCGCGCGCCCACCACGAGCCCTCCGGGTCCGGGCCGCGGCAGATTTCGCACCTTTCGCCCGGCGCACGCCACGAGCCGACCACGCAGCAGGCCGGACAGCGTCCGGCGCAGCCCGGACAGCGCCAGCAGCAGCAGCCGGGACAGCGCCAGCAGCAGTCCGGGCCGCGCCAGCAGCAGCAGTCCGGGCCGCGCCAGCAGCAGCAGCAGTCCGGGCCGCGCCAGCCGCAGCAGCCCGGACCGCGCCAGCCGCAGCAGCCCGGACAGCGCCAGCCGCAGCAGCAGTCCGGGCCACGCCAGCCGCAGCAGCCCGGACAGCGCCAGCCGCAGCAGCAGTCCGGACCGCGCCAGCCGCAGAACGCGCCGCGCGCGGGCGGACCGCGGCAGCCTGGACGTGGCGGACCGGCCCGTCGCCGCGACGCTCCCGCGCCGGAGGTGATCCGCGTGAGTCGTCCGCCGCTCGGCCCGGCTGCACCCGTCGCACCGCAGCAGGGCAGACCCTCCGGTCCGCCTCCCGGCGCTCCGCGCGGGGAGGGGCCGTCCCCCCAGCACGAGCGCCGTCACCCGCACCGCAGGCGCGGGTAGAACATCGGTCGAGCCGGCGAGGCGCCCGGCGCGTCAGCGTCGCTTCGGCTTCGCCTGGAGCTCGATCGCCACCGGCGTGCTCTTGTCGAAGTCGAAGCGCGCGCGGATCTCGTCTCCCTCGCGCAGGTCCGACAGCTTGGCCGGACGGTCGTCGAGCGTCACGCGGGTCTCCTCCGCCACGTGAAGCTCTGCGGCGGGCGCGCCCTCGCGCGCGATGGTGACGCTGCGCCCCATCCCGAGGAGCCCATCGCCGACCGACTTCACGGTGCCCTTCACCTCGAACGGATGGTCGCTGGCGATGGGCGAGCGAGCGGCCGCCGGGCTGGCGGGCCGCTGGGTCTCGCGCGTGGACGTCGCGCAGCCCGCGAGCCCCGCGGCGAGGACGAGCGCCGACACGAACAGTGACAGTCGCATGATCTTCTCCCTCCCTGCAGAGAAGGTGGCCTCGCGCTCGGCGGGCGGCCACCGGCGCGGCCCGTGCGCCCCGCGGCGAACGCTTCAGGCGCCCTCGACGCGGTCGCGGAGCCGGTAGCCGACGCCCGGCTCGGTGACGAGCAGGCGGGGCCGGGCGGGGTCCGCCTCGACCTTCTTGCGGAGCTCGGCCATGTGCACGCGGACGTAGTGCGCCTCCGTCGCGTTCGGACCCCACACCTCCCGCAGGATCTGACGGTGGGTGAGCACCTTTCCGGCGTGTCGCGCGAGCAGCGCGAGGAGGCGGAACTCGGTCGGCGTGAGCCGCACCTCGCGACCGTCCACGGTCACCTCGCGCCGGGCGAGGTCCACGCGGAGCGGTCCGGCCTCGATCACGGCGGGCTCGCCGGGCCGCGCCTGGGCATGCCGCAGCGCGACCCGGAGCCTGGCGAGCAGCTCGTTCACGCCGAACGGCTTCGTGAGGTAGTCGTCCGCGCCCGCGTCGAGGGCGTTCACCTTGTCCTCCTCGCGGCCTCGCGCCGACAGCACGACGATCGGCGCCGTCGTCCACTCGCGCAGGCGCCGCGCCAGATCCACCCCGTCGCCGTCCGGCAGCGTGAGGTCGAGGAGGTAGACGTCGGGGGTGTGGCTCGTCGCGAGCTGCTCGGCCTCGCGCGCCGTCTCGGCCTCGAGGAGCCGGTACCCCCGCGAGGTGAGGGCGGCGCGCAGGAACCGGCGCACCTGCGCCTCGTCGTCGACGACGAGCACGAGCGGTCCGGTCGCCGTCATGCGCTGCCTTCCGCGGGCTCGGCGGGCGGCGGCCGCTCGGACGGCAAGGGCAGGGTGAGCCGGAACACGGCGCCCCCGCCGGGGCGATTGGCGGCGACGAGCCTGCCCCCGTGCACCTGGGCGATGGCGCGGGCGATGGGCAGGCCCAGGCCGACGCCCCGGACCCCGGCGTGCGCGCCGCGGTGGAACCGCTCGAAGATCCGCTCCTCGTCGCCCGAGGGGATCCCGGGGCCGCGGTCCGCCACGTCCACGGAGAGCGTACCCCCGTCGCGCTCCGCGCGGATGTCGAGCGGCGAGCCCGGGGGCGTGTACTTCGCGGCGTTCTCGAGGAGGTTCCTGAACAGCTGCTCGAGCAGCACCGGATCGATCGAGACGAGCGGCAGATCGTCCGGCAGCGTGGTCGTGACGGGCCTCCCCGCGAGCCGGCGCTCGAGCCGGGTGAGCGCCCCGCCGATCACCTCGACGAGCGGCACCCACTCGCGCTTCGGCTCCACGGTGCCGGAGTCGAGCCGGGTCATGTCGAGCAGGTTCGCGACGAGCCGCTCGAGCCGCTCCGCCTCCTCGCAGATCGCGTCCGTGAGATCCCTCCGCGTGGCGGCATCCAGCTCCGCCTCGGCGCGCAGCGTCGAGGCGGCCCCAGTGATGGCCGCGAGCGGCGTCCGGAGATCGTGGGAGACCGAGGAGAGGAGCCCGCTGCGCAGCTCCTCGGTCTTCGCCCGCAGCGCAGCCTGACGCGCCTCCGCGGCGAGCCGCACGCGATCGAGGGCGAGCGCCACCTGGCGCGCGAGCGCCTCGAGCAGCGTGTGCTGCTCTGCGCCGAGCCCGCGCTCGCCCTCGGTCCGAAGGGCGAGCACCGCGAGGACGTCACCCCACGCGCGCACGGGTGCGCAGATCACCGGCTCCCCGGGGAGGGTGTCGGTCCCGCGCCCGGCGGGCTGCCCGTGCGCGGCGACCCACTGCGCGACCGCGCGCTCGGACGGGCTGAGCGCCGCCTCGCGCGGAACCGCCGCGAGGTCGGAGAGATCGCCGTCGCCACGTACGCGCAGGAACACGACCTCGACGTCGAACGCCTCGGCGATCGCCCTGGCGCACACGGCCGCGACGCCCTCGTCGTCGAGGGCCGCGCCGAGCTCGCGGCTGATCCCATACAGCGCCGAGGTCCTGCGCTCGCGGCCGACCGCCGCCGCCTGCTGCTCGCGCAGCCGCAGCGTGAGGGTGCCGATGACGACGCTCACGCCGAAGAGCATCACGAAGGTGAGGAGGTAACGCGCGTCGGACACGTTCAGCGTGTACGGCGGCGGCACGAAGAAGAAGTCGTACGAGACGACCGCCAGCGCCGCCGCCAGGACGGAGGCGCGGCGTCCGGTGGTGAGCGCCGCGATCATCACCCCGAGCAGGAACAGCATCTCGACGTCGGGGACGCCGAGGAGCGCCCGCGCCGCGCGCGCCACGGCGGTGGTCAGCGCGATGACGACGAGCGCCCGCAGGTATCCGGCGCCGCGCGCGGGCGCTCGCTGCACCGCAGAAACGCGCTCGTGATCATCGTCGGCCCCGCCGGCGAGCACGGTCACCTCGATGTCCCCGCTGCCGCGGATGATGTCGTCGAGGAGGGAGCCGCGAAGCCGGTCGCGCCAGCGCGGGTGGCGCGGCTTGCCGAGCACGATGCGCGTGACGTTGCGCCGCCGGGCGAACTCCAGGATCGCGTCCGGGACGCCCACCCCCGTGAGCCGCGCGACCTCCGCGCCGAGCGACTCGGCGAGGCGCAGGTGGGCCTCGAGGCGTTCGCGATCCTCGTCGCCGAGCGGCGGCCTCCCCGAGGCCTGCACCGACGCGGCGACCCAGGGAGCTCGCAGGCCCGCCGCGATCCGGCGCGCGGCGCGGACGAGCCGGGCCGAGTCGGGCGCGGGGCCGACGCACACGAGGACGCGCTCCGCGGTGGGCCAGGGCACGTCCACCCCGTGCTCCGCGCGATACTCGAGGACGTCGGAGTCCACGCGCTCCGCCATGCGGCGCAGGGCGAGCTCGCGGAGCGCGAGCAGGTTCCCGCGCTGGAAGAAGTGCTCCCGGGCGCGCTCCGCCTGCTCGGGCAGGTACACCTTGCCTTCCCGGAGGCGCTGGAGGAGCTCCTCCGGCGCGACGTCCACGATCTCCACCTCGTCCGCGCGCTCCAGGATGGAGTCGGGCACCGTCTCGCGCACGGGGACGTGCGTGATCTGCTCCACCACGTCGTTCAGGCTCTCGACGTGCTGGACGTTGAGGGTCGTGTACACCTCGACGCCCGCGTCGAGCAGCTCGACCACGTCCTGCCAGCGCTTCGCGTGGCGCGAGCCGGGGGCGTTCGTGTGCGCGAGCTCGTCGAGGAGGAGGATGCGGGGGCGGCGTGCGAGCGCGGCGTCGAGGTCGAACTCCTCGAGCACCCGGCCGCGATACGGCAGCGCACGCCGCGGCAGCATCTCGAGCCCGAGCATGAGGCCGGCCGTGTCGTAGCGGCCGTGGGTCTCGATCGCGCCGATCACCACGTCGACCCCCTCGGCCTCGAGGTCCCGCGCGACCTGCAGCATGCGATACGTCTTGCCCACGCCGGGCGCGAAGCCGAAGAAGATCTTGAACCGCGTGCGCGCCTCGCGCCGCGCCTCGGCCGTGACGCGCGCGAGGAGCGCGTCCGGATCCGGGCGCCCCGGCTGCCGTGTCATGGCCGCGCTCCAGTCACCTCCGAACCCAAGCCATCACTGACCGAGCCCGTCAAGCGCCAGGTTGAGCGCGAGGACGTTCACCCGGGGAGCCCCGAAGAGCCCGAGGAGCGGCCGCTCGACGTGCGCCTCGACGAGCGCGCGCACCCGGTCCGGCGGAAGGCCGCGCGCGCGCGCGATGCGCCGCACTTGATAGAGCGCCGCGGCGGGCGACACGTGCGGGTCGAGCCCGCTGCCGGAGGCGGTCACGAGATCCACCGGAACGGGCGCGACGTTCCCGGGGTCGGCCGTCCGGAGCGCCTCGACGCGGCGGCGAACGGCCGCGACGAGCGCGGGGCTCGTCGGGCCCAGGTTCGATCCCGCGGACGCGAGGCCGTCGTAGGGCACGCGGGTCGTCGCGGAGGGCCGGCTCCAGAAGTACCGCGGCGAGGTGAAGGGCTGCCCGACGAGCGCCGAGCCGGCGGGGCGAGCGCCGGCGCTCACGACGCTGCCGGTCGCCTGCGCGGGGAACAGCACGCGCGACAGGCCGGTCACCACGGCCGGGTAGACGCCGCCGAGGAGGAGGGTGAAGGCGGCGAGCAGCACGGAGACGGCGCGGATCACGGGCACCTCTAGGCCAGGTGGAGCGCAGCGAGCGCGAGGTCGATGAGCTTGATGCCCGCGAAGGGCAGGACGAGCCCCCCCAGCCCGTAGAGCAGCAGGTGCCGCGCGAGGATCGCGCTCGCCGGCGCGGGACGGTAGGCGATGCCGCGGAGCGCGAGCGGGATGAGCGCGACGATCACGAGCGCGTTGAAGATGACGGCCGACAGGATCGCGCTCGCGGGCGAGTGGAGCCGCATGACGTCGAGCGCGCGGAGGGGCGGGTAGGTCGTGGCGAACGCCGCGGGGATGATGGCGAAGTACTTGGCCACGTCGTTCGCGATGCTGAAGGTCGTGAGCGCCCCGCGCGTCATGAGGAGCTGCTTTCCGATCTCGACGATCTGGATGAGCTTCGTCGGGTTCGAGTCGAGGTCGACCATGTTGCCGGCCTCCTTCGCCGCCTGCGTGCCCGTGTGCATGGCGACGGCGACGTCGGCCTGGGCGAGGGCAGGCGCGTCGTTCGTGCCGTCGCCGGTCATGGCCACGAGGTGGCCCTTCGCCTGCCAGCCGCGGATGTGCGCGAGCTTCATCTCCGGCGTGGCCTCGGCCAGGAAGTCGTCGACGCCTGCCTCCGCGGCGATGGAGGCCGCGGTGAGGGCGTTGTCGCCGGTGATCATGACGGTGCGGATCCCCATTCGCCGCAGCTCGGCGAACTTCTCCGCGATGCCGCCCTTCACGACGTCCTTCAGCTCGATCACGCCGAGCGCCCTGCTCCCGTCGGCGACCACGAGCGGCGTCGCCCCGCGGCGCGCGACGTCCTCGGCGATCGTGCGCACGGTGTCCGGGAGGCGTCCACCCTCCGCCTCGACGAACCGGGCGACGGCGTCCAGCGCCCCCTTCCGCACGCGGCGGGCGCCGACGTCGACGCCGCTCATCCGCGTCTGGGCGGCGAAGGGGACGAACAGCGCGCCGGGCTCGAGCGTCCGCCCGCGGAGCCCGTGCCGCTCCTTCGCGAGCACCACGATGCTGCGCCCCTCCGGCGTCTCGTCCGCGAGGGACGCGAGCTGCGCCGCGTCGGCGAGCGCTCGCTCCGCGACGCCGTCGCCCGGCAGGAACGCAGTGGCCTGGCGGTTCCCGAGGGTGATCGTCCCCGTCTTGTCGAGGAGGAGCACGTCCACGTCGCCGGCGGCCTCGACGGCGCGGCCGGAGGTGGCGATCACGTTCGCGCGGATCATCCGGTCCATCCCGGCGATCCCGATCGCGGAGAGGAGCCCGCCGATGGTCGTTGGGATGAGGCACACGAGGAGCGCGACGAGCACCGTCAGCCCCACCGGCGCCCCGGCGCCGGCCGTCCGGACCGCGTGGACCGAGAACGGCAGGAGCGTGGCGGTCGCGAGGAGGAAGACCAGCGTGAGCGCGGCGAGCAGGATGTCGAGCGCGATCTCGTTGGGGGTCTTCTGGCGCTTCGCGCCCTCCACGAGCCCGATCATCCGGTCGAGGAACGACCCGCCAGGCTCGGCGGTGATGCGGACCACGAGCCAGTCGGAGAGGAGGCGCGTCCCGCCCGTGACCGCGCTCCGATCTCCGCCGCTCTCGCGGATGACGGGGGCGCTCTCGCCGGTGATGGCGCTCTCGTCCACCGACGCGATCCCCTCGATCACCTCGCCGTCGCCGGGCACGATCTGGCCAGCCTCCACCCAGACGACGTCCCCCGGGCGGAGGCGAGCGGCGGGGACGTCCTCGCGCGGCGAGGCGCGGGACGGGGTCGCGAGCCGCGTCGCCACCACCTCGCGGCGGGCGCGGCGCAGCGTGTCGGCCTGCGCCTTCCCGCGCCCCTCGGCGATCGCCTCGGCGAAGTTCGAGAACAGCACGGTGAACCAGAGCCAGGCGGCGACGGCGAGGATGAACCCGGCGGGCGCGTCGCCCCGCCCGGTCACGAGCGCGTGGAGGAAGAGCGCGGTCGTGAAGGCGCTGCCGACCTCCACCGTGAACATCACGGGGTTGCGGACCAGGGTTCGCGGGTCGAGCTTCCGCAGCGCGTCGAGCAGAGCGGCCCCGACGACCGTTCGTGGAAGCAGCGTCCGGCTTCGGGCAGGCGGATGGGCGGCGACGTCCATGGATCACCAGGAGTGGAGCTGCAGGTGCTCCACGATCGGCCCGAGCGCGAGCGCAGGCAGGAACGTGAGGGCGCCCACGAGGAGGACGGTCCCCACGAGCAGCCCGGCGAAGAGCGGGCCATGGGTCGGGAGCGTCCCTGCGCTCGGCGGAACGGTGCGCTTCTGCGCGAGCGCTCCCGCCATGGCGAGGACGGGGACGAGCACCCCGTAACGACCGACGAGCATCGCGACGTCCGTCGCGCGCGTCCAGAACGGTCCGTCCGCGGTCAAGCCGCCGAACGCGGAGCCGTTGTTGTTCGCCGCCGAGGAGAAGGCGTAGAGGAGCTCGCTGAACCCGTGGGCCCCGGGGTTCGCCGCCGCGGCCGCCGCGGAGGGGACGAGGCACGCGAGCGCCGTACCGCCGAGGACGACCGCCGACGGCAGGAGGATGGCGACGCTCGCCAGCTTGATCTCCCGAGCCTCGATCTTCTTGCCGAGGTACTCGGGGGTGCGGCCGACCATCAGGCCGGAGACGAACACCGCCACGACGACGAACAGGAGCATCCCGTACAGCCCGGAGCCGACGCCGCCGAACACGACCTCGCCGAGCTGCATGAGCCACATGGGCCAGAGGCCGCCGAGCGGCGTGAGGCTGTCGTGCTGCGCGTCGACGGAGCCGTTCGACGCGGCCGTCGTCGCCGCCGCCCAGATCCCGGCGTCCACCGGTCCGAGGCGCGCCTCCTTGCCCTCCATGTTTCCGCCCGCCTGGAGCGGCCCGGGCTGCTCGTCCACGCCGACCGCCGTGATCGCCGGGTTACCGGCCTGCTCGGCGGCGACGGTCGCCATGGTGAGCGGAACGAGGATGACGAGCATGGCCGAGTACAGCGTCCACGCGTGCCGCCGATCCCCCACCCACCCGCCGAAGGTGAAGCACAGCGCCGCCGGCACGAGGAGGATGGCGAGCGCCTCCGCGAGGTTCGTGAGCGGCGTCGGGTTCTCGAAGGGATGCGTCGAGTTCGCGGCGTAGTAGCCGCCTCCGTTGGTGCCGAGCTGCTTGATCGCGACCTGCGAGGCCACGGGGCCCATCGGGATGGCCTGCTCGACGACCGGCCGACCGCTCGCGTCGGGCACCGGGTCGCGGAGCGGCCATCGCCCCACGCCACCGAAGGACTGGACCACCCCCTGCCCGGCGAGCAGCAGGGCGAGGCCGAGCGACAGGGGGAGCAGGACGTGCAGCGTGCTCCGCGTCAGGTCGACCCAGAAGCTGCCGAGCCCCTGCGTCGAGCGGCGCACGAGCCCGCGCGTGAGCGCGGCGAGCACCGCGATCCCCGTCGCCGCCGAGAGGAAGTTCTGGACCGCGAGCCCTGCCATCTGGACGAGCGGGCTCAGCGTCGCCTCGCCGCCGTAGCTCTGCCAGTTGGTGTTGGTGACGAAGCTCACGGCGGTGTTCACGGCGACGTCGCGCGGGACCGCGGCGAGCCGCCCCGGGTCGAGCGGCAGCGCCGGCTGGAGCCGCTGCAGCGCGTAGAGCAGCAGGAGCCCGGCACCGTTGAAGGCGAGCACGGCCGCCGCGTAACGGCGCCAGCTCATCTCCTCCGCGGGATCGACGCCGGCGAGCCGGTAGACCGCGCGCTCCACGGGGCCCAGCAGACGTCCCACGAGCGGGGCCTCGCCGCGCATCGCGCGGCCGATCCAGCCGCCGAGCGGGACGGCCAGCACCGTGAGCGTGCCGAAGAACACCGCGATCTCGGCGTACGCCGCCCCGGTCACGAGAGCCTCTCCGGGAAGAGCAGCGCGAACACGAGGTACACGGTCAGGCCGAGCGCGAGCGCGCCGGCGATCGAGGTGAGGATCGTCACGCGGTCCTCCGGGCGCGGGCGAACGCCCGGACCTCGAGCCAGAGCTCCCGGCCCGTGACGAGCACGCACGCCGTCGCGAAGCCGAGCGTCGAGCCGCCCCAGCGGCCAAGGTGAGCGATCTCCCCGATCACGGGGACGAGGTTCACCGCGAGGAGCATGGCCAGGAGCACCAGATCTCCGCGGGCGGGCACGGACGCGGCCGCGGTGCCCTCTCGCGAGGTGACGACGAGTCGAAGTCGGCCGGGTCGTGACGGCATAATCTCTCCTCACCCTGGAGCGTACGGGCGGGGAGGTCAGCGCCGGGTCAAGCTTCGTCGCCGCGCCGTCAGCGTCCCGTCAACGAACACGGCGGCCGGCGGAGGTCGCGCTCGCCCGGCACCGGGCACCTTGACGCCGCCTTGATACGGGCATGCGCAGTCTTGATGCCGGGCCGAGGTCCCGGCCGCGAAGCTCTCCGTGCACATGGCAAACCCCCCGCTAGAGCCCCTCCAAGGACGCAAAGGGAACGGCGCACCGGCGCCGGCCGAGACGGCACCTTCCCAGGCGGAGAGCCCGGCGACCCTCGGCGCCCGCCTTCGACGCGTGCTGTTCGGAGCGCCGAGGGACGTCCAGGACCCGCGCACGCATCACGGCATCTCGCTCGTCGCGCTCCTCGCGTGGGTGGGCCTCGGGGCCGACGGGCTCTCGTCGTCCGCCTACGGTCCCGACGAGGCATTCCGGGCGCTCGGCCACCACACGTCGCTCGCGGTCGCGCTCGCGCTCGCCACCGGCCTCACGGTCCTCATCATCTCGGTCGCCTACGGGCAGATCATCAAGCGCTTCCCCTTCGGCGGCGGCGGGTACGTGGTCGCGACCGAGCTGCTCGGGGCGCGGGTGGGGGTCGTGTCCGGGGCGGCGCTGCTCGTGGACTACGTGCTCACGATCTCCGTGTCGATCGCCTCGAGCGGGGACGCGATCTGGAGCTTCCTCTCCGGCGGCTCCAGCCCGTGGAAGCTGCCCGCCGAGATCGCCGCCATCGCGCTGCTCGTCGTCCTCAACCTCCGCGGCGTGAAGGAGTCCGTCTCCTTCCTCGCGCCGATCTTCGGCCTGTTCCTCGTCACCCACGTGATCCTGATCGCCGGCGGCGTCGGCTCGCACGTCACCGAGGTGCCCCGCGTCGCGGGGGAGGTCACGCATGGCCTGCGCGCCGGCGTCGCCGAGCTCGGCGCGGTGGGCCTCTTCGCGGTCTTCCTCCGCGCCTACTCGATGGGCGCCGGGACGTACACCGGCATCGAGGCCGTCTCGAACGGCATCCAGATCATGCGCGAGCCGAAGGTCGCGACGGCCCGCCGGACCATGACCTACATGGCGGTCTCGCTCGCGGTGACGGCCGCCGGGATCCTCGTCTGCTACCTGCTCTTCCGCGCGGCGCCGGAGCCGGGCAAGACCATGAACGCCGTGCTGCTCGAGCGGTTCGCCGGCGGCTTCCGGCCCGGCGGTCTCGCCGTGGGCCACGGGTTCGTGGTCGTCACGCTGCTCGCCGAGGCCGCGCTCCTCGTGGTGGCCGCGCAGGCCGGCTTCATCGACGGTCCGCGCGTGATGGCGAACATGGCCACCGACTCATGGCTGCCGCACCGGTTCGCCCAGCTCTCCGACCGGCTCACCACGCAGAACGGCGTGCTGCTCATGGGCGCGGCGTCGCTCGCGACGCTCTACTACACGCGGGGAGACATCACCCGGCTCGTCACGATGTACGCGATCAACGTGTTCGTGACGTTCTCGATCTCCCAGTTCGCCATGCTGCGCTACTGGCGTCGCACCCGGACGGCCGGCCGCCGGCGCGGGCTCGCCATCCACGGGGTCGCCTTCGCGCTCTGCGCGTCGATCCTCGCGGGCACGATCTACGAGAAGGGCGAGCAGGGCGGCTGGATCACCATCGCCGTGACGGGGCTCGTCGTCGGGCTCTGCTTCGTGATCCGGCGGCACTACCGGGCCGTGCAGGACAGCCTGAAGCGGCTCGACGCGATCCTCGAGGTCCTGCCGCCGGCGCCGGGTGGTCCCCGGCCGGCCATGGACCCGCGCGCGCCCACCGCGGTGCTCCTCGTCGGGGGCTACAGCGGCCTCGGCGTGCACGCGCTCCTCACCGTGCAGCGCACGTTCCCCAACTTCTTCAAGAACTTCGTCTTCATCTCGGTCGGGGTGGTGGACTCCGCCGCGATGAAGGGGATCGAGGAGGTCGATCGCGTGCGGGCGCGCACCCAGGCGAGCCTCGAGCAGTACGTGGAGCTCGCGCACCGGCTGAAGCTCGCCGCGGACTGGCGCATGGACCTCGGGACCGAGGCGGTGGACGTGGGGGAGCGGCTCTGCGCGTCCATCGCCCAGGAGTTCCCGCGCGCGGTGTTCTTCGCCGGCAAGCTCGTCTTCCAGAAGGAGCGCTGGTTCCAGCGGCTGCTCCACAACGAGACCGCCTACGCGCTCCAGCGCCGGCTCCAGTTCCGCGGGCTCTCCGCGATGGTGATGCCGGTGCGGGTGCTCGCCGACGGGGGGTGAGCCGGCGCGGCGCTCCATCCCCGAGCCGCCGCGCCCCGACCGCCCCCCGGGAGCTCGACCGCGACGAGACCGCAGCCCAAGTCGCGGGTCGCGTCAGGTGGTCGCCGGGATGCCGCCGGGCGGCACCCGGTGGGCCGGCGAGCGGCCCCAGGCGCGCAGGCGCAGGCCCAGCGCGAGGAGCAGCGCCCCGAACAGCACGGCGTACGCGCCCACCCAGAGCGCGAGCGCGAGCGCGCCGGCCGCAGGGGCGGCGAGGAGCAGGACGCCGAAGGCCACGGACAGCGCGCCGGAGAGGCCGAGCAGCCACTCTCCGCGGATGCGCTTGCGCAGGCGCACGGCCGCGACGATCTGGGCGAGCCCCGTCACCACGGCCCAGCTCGCCACGACGAAGACGAGCGCGAGGGCGCCGATGCCGGGCCAGCCGAGCGCGACGGCGCCGGCGAGGATGCTCAGGATCCCCTCGAAGGCGAGCGATCCCCAGCGCGGCTCGCCGCTCGGGCGCCGGAAGGCGAGCGCGAGGAGGATCGCCCCGTTCACGATCGCGTACACGCCGAAGAGCACCACGAGGGCGAAGAGGCTCGCCTGCGGAGCGACGAACGTCAGGACGCCGAACACGATCGCCGCCACGCCGCGGAGCGCGAGGGCCCACCACCGATCCGCCAGCAAGAGGTACGTCATGGCCGCTCTCCTCTCGACGAGGCGAGGCGGCCGGGGCACGCGGCCTCGGCGACCGCCGCGCGAGCGTCGTGTGGTTCCGTTGCGAGGGGATTTTGGGGACGGGCGCGGGGCCCCGCAAGGCAGCGAACGCCCTGGCGCGCGCACGCGCCGCGGCCCGTCCGCGCGCTCGGGCGCGGTCCGAAGCGGTACGGGACGGAGCGGAGAGGATCTACGAGCTCACGACGGCGACGCGACGGATGGTCTCGACGAGGCGCTCGATCGCGAACGGCTTCTCGAGCACGTGCTGCACGTCGATCCCGAGCGGCGCCTGGCCGGTCATCACCACGACCGGGATCTCCGCGAGCCGGGGGTTCCGCTTCTGCAGGTCGCGGAACTGCCAGCCGCTCATGGTGGGCATGCCGAGGTCGAGCACGATCGCCACGGGGCTGAGCCCGGTGTCGAGCTGCGCGAGCGCCTCCGCGCCGTCGCGCGCGAGATCGACCGAGAACCCCTCGTTCGAGAGTCGGTGCGCGAGGGCATCCCGGAGATCCTGATCGTCGTCCACCACGAGCACGCGCTGCCGCATGCCGCCCGTTTGCCACGCTCCGGCCGCGCGGGCAAATTCAGGCAGGCGGGCGGTCGCGCGCCGCGCGCGGCGCGGAGCGAGACGCCATCTCGCGGTGCTCGAGGGCGCGAGGCGGCGGAGCTGCGCCCCTGCGTGTTCCGGCGCTTCGCACCCAGCTCCGCGCCACGTCGACCCGGCAATCGACGCGACCGCGTCTCGCCCGCGCGCACGCATCCCCTCGTGGAGATGCGGCGATACGTCAGGTCGGATCGGGTCAGCGCGCCGCGCGCTGCTGCGCCTGGATGGCGGTGAGGGTGATCGTGAAGACGATGTCCTCGACGAGGCAGCCGCGGCTGAGGTCGTTCACGGGCTTCGCGAGCCCCTGCAGCATCGGGCCGATGCTCACCACGTTGGCGCTGCGCTGGACGGCCTTGTAGGTGACGTTGCCGGTGTTGAGGTCGGGGAACACGAACACGGTGGCCTGGCCCGCCACCTCCGACTTCGGCGCCTTCTGGCGCCCGACGGCGGGCACGATGGCGGCGTCGTACTGGAGGGGCCCGTCGATCGGCAGGTCCGGCCGCTGGGCGCGCGCGAGGTCGGTCGCGCGCTTCACCTTCTCGACGTCGGCGCCCGCGCCG
Organism: Anaeromyxobacter sp. SG64; assembly: GCF_022690745.1. Classification (NCBI taxonomy): domain Bacteria; kingdom Pseudomonadati; phylum Myxococcota; class Myxococcia; order Myxococcales; family Anaeromyxobacteraceae; genus Anaeromyxobacter; species Anaeromyxobacter sp. SG64. Next base: position 58,959 of record NZ_JALCZB010000020.1, read on the forward strand.
CTCGTCCCGGTCGAGTAGGAGAGCATCGCCACGCGCGGCTCGATCCCGAACGCGCGCGCGGAGTCGGCGCTCTGGATGGCGATGTCGGCGAGCTGCTCGGCGGTGGGGTTCGGGTTCACCGCGCAGTCGCCGAACACGAGCACCTGCTCGGGCAGGCACATGAAGAAGACGCTGGAGACGAGCTCGCAGCCGGGCACCGTCCGGATGATCTGCAGCGCCGGGCGGATGGTGTGCGCGGTGGTGTGGAGGGCGCCCGACACGAGGCCGTCCGCCTCGTCGAGCGCCATCATCATCGTCCCCACCATGATGCTGTCGCCGAGCTCGCCGGCGGCGACCTCGGGCGTCATGCCCTTGCTCCGGCGGCGCTCGACGAGCGGCTCCACGTAGCGCGGCGCGATCTTCACCGGGTCGACGATCTCGAGCGACGCCGGCAGCGTCACGCCGTGCTTCCGGGCGACGTCCCGGACCTCGTCGGGCGCCCCGAGGAGCACGCAGCGCGCGATCCCGCGCTCCTGCACGATCGAGGCGGCCGCGATGGTGCGCGGCTCGGTCCCCTCGGGGAGCACGATGCGCTTGTTCGCCGCGCGCGCCGCCTCGACGAGGCGGTGGCGGAACGCGGGGGGCGAGAGCCGCCGCTTGCGCTGCGCGCGGACGACCCCCGAGAGCCACTCGCCGTCGATGCGGTCGGCGACCGCGTTCATGACCCGCTCCACCCGCTCCACGTCGTCCGGAGGGATCTGCAGGTTCATCGCCGCGACGGCGCTCGCCGCCGCGTAGCTGCCGTCCTCCACCGCGAGCACGGGGAGGCCCGTCGCGAGCGCCGGCTCGCACATGGCGAAGACGTGCTCCTCCGGCACGACGCCGCCGGTGAGGAGGAGCCCCGCGAGCGGCATGCCGTTCAGCACCGCCAGGGAGGCGGCGACGACGATGTCGCTCCGGTCACCGGGGGTGATGATGAGCGTCCCGGGGCGGAACACCTTGATGGAGCCGGGCACGCTCATCGCGCACAGCGCCACGCTGCTGATCCGCCGGTGCTCGTGATCGCCCGCGCGCAGCACCCTGGCGCCGAGGGCTCCGGCGAGATCCTTCACGCGGGGCGCGGCGAGGTCGCCGCGGGAGGGGACGATCCCGATGGGCCGGAGCTTCTCGCCGCGGAGCGCGGCCGCGTAGGCGTCGAGCTCGGCGGCCGGCACGTCCTCCGCCTCGGCGGCGGCGTCCACCCAGTGCGTGCGCCCCTCCGCCGTGGGGGAGGCGCCCGCCGCTCCGGCGCCCGTGACGCGGTTCAGGACGCAGCCGACGGCGCCCCCGTCCACGTCGGCGCCGAGGCCGCGGGCCGCGATCGCCACCGCGTTCGCGAGCTCGGCGGGCGTCTCGCCGCGCGGCGAGCCCACCACGACGAGCTCCGCGTCGAGCGCCTTCAGCATGAGCGCGTTGACGCGCGTCGAGTAGACCATGCCCGGCTCGGGCGCCATCCCCTCGACGACGAGCACGTCCGCGCCCTCGGCGGCGCGGGCGCAGAGCGCCACCACGCGCTCCATGAGCGTCTGGTCGTCGCCGGTCGCGAGCAGCTCCTCCGCCTCCGCGCGGGCGATGGGCTCCGGCGGATCGAGCTGGGCGCCGAGCCGCACGAGGGCCGCCGCGCGGTTCTCGCCGCGCGGGGCGATCGGCTTCGCGAACGCGACGCGGACGCCGAGGCGGTCGAGCGCGCGGACGAGGCCGATGCAGACGGTGGTGACGCCGACCTGGCGGCCGGCGGGGGCGACGAGGAGGGTGCGGGGCATTCGGACCTTCGGGAGGCAGCGGGGGCTAGGCGGCGCAGCGCCGGGCGGCGACGATCTGGGCGGTGTCCATGGCGATCATGAGCTCCTCGTTCGTGGGCACCACGATGACCCGCGGCCCGCCCGGCCGCGTGATGACGCCCCGGCTGCCCTTGCCGGCGACCGCGTTCAGCTCCGGATCGAGCGTGAAGCCGAGGAAGCCGAGGAGCTCGACGACCTTCGCGCGCACGAGGGTCGCGTTCTCGCCGATGCCGCCCGTGAAGACGAAGGCGTCGAGCCGCCCGAGCGAGACCACCATCCCGGCGGCGGCCTTGGCCACCGAGTAGCAGAACTTCTCGATGGCCAGCGCGGCGCGCTCGTGCCCGCTCGCCGCCGCGTCCTGCAGCGTGCGCATGTCGTTCGACAGGCCGGAGATGCCGAGGAGGCCGGAGCGCTTGTTGAGCTGGTCCATCACGTGGCTGGCGTCGCGGTGCAGGGCCTTCTTCATGTGCGCGATGATCGACGGGTCGATGGACCCGGAGCGCGTGCCCATCACCACGCCGTCGAGCGGCGTGAGGCCCATGGTCGTGTCGACGCTCTGGCCGTTGCGGACCGCCGCCAGCGAGCAGCCGTTCCCGAGGTGGGCGGTCACGATGCAGTGGTCGTGCGGCGGCAGCTCGAGGAGCTGCGCCGCCTGCTCCGAGACGTAGCGGTGGCTCGTGCCGTGGAACCCGTAGCGCCGGACCTCGTGATGCTCGAACCACTCGTACGGCACCGCGTACAGGTAGGCGCGCGGCGGCATCGTCTGGTGGAAGGCGGTGTCGAACACCGCCACCTGCGGCAGCTCGGGGAAGAGCTCCTGGGAGATCTCGATGCCGCGCAGGTTGGGCGGGTTGTGCAGGGGGCCGAGCGGGATGCACTCGCGGATCTTCGCGACCACCTCCTCGGTGATCGGCATCGAGCCGGAGAAGCGCGCGCCGCCGTGCACGACGCGGTGGCCCACGCCGGCCAGCCCCTCGGCGAGCCCGATGCCCCGGAGCAGCTCGACCACCGCGCGCAGCGCCTGGTCGTGATCGGCGTGGTTCAGGTCGCGGCTGTGGCGGTGGCCGTCGAGCTTCCAGTCGAGCGTGGCGTGCGCCGAGTCGAGGCGCTGGGCGATGCCCGAGATGCGCTCCGCGCCGGACCCGGAGTCGATGACGGCGAACTTCGCCGACGAGCTTCCGCAGTTCAGGACGAGGATGTTCAAGGCAGCCTCCGCGGTACGGGATCCACGAGCCGACACCGGCTCGGCCGCGCCCCGTTCCCGAGGACGCGACAGGATGGACGACGATTGATCCGGGATCCGTAAGCCTCGCGGACGACTCGATGGCTTCGGACCAACACGATTCGCACATCGCGATCGGCGCGCGCAAGAGGTCGCGCCGGGATTTTTCCGCATCCCTCGCGCGGACGACGCATCGCGTCGCTACCGCGATCGGGGCGACTCGAGCGATCGAGGACGAGCGCGAGCCCCCGCGGCGGCGACGCGAGATTGACCGCAATCAAACGGCAATGGCCCGGCGAGGTCCTCGAGCGGCTCGCTTTCCGGGCGCTCGCCTACCAGAGCCAGGTGCCGGGAGAAGGATACGGCTCGCGCCGATCGAGGTACCGGAGGCCTTTCACGCAGCGTACGATGAGCCAGATCGCGACGAAGGCGAGCAGCGCGACCCCGATCACGGCGAGCGAGAGGAGCAGGCCCAGGAACGCGTAGAGGAGGCCGATCCAGAACGTCCGGATCTGCAGCCGGAAGTGCGTCCGCAGCCCCTCGGGCGCATCGCCCTGGTAGACGTACGCGATCACGACGCCGACGAGCGAGGTCACGCCCACGACGAGCGACGCGAGGTACAGGACGTACACGAGCTTCGCCATGGACTCCGCCTTCGCGACCTGCTCGGCGGTCGCGGCGGGGAGGGCGGTGCTCTGGGTGGGCTCCATCGAGGCTCCGGGCTGAAGGCGGTGGACGTGCGCCGGATGTTACCCGGAGCGCGCCGTCCGACGCCGTCCATTCGACGAAGCCCCGGCCCGCTCCGCCGAGGCTGTAGAATCCTCGCCACAGCCATCCTCGAACCTCCACGACAGAGGCACCCTCATGAAGCTCGCCGTCTCCCTGCTGTGCCTGCTCTCGCTCCCCGCGATGCCGCTCGCGGCGCCGCCGGCGGGGGATCCCTTCGCCGGCGTCCGCTTCCTGTTCGGCGACTGGCTCGCGAGCGAGGGCAGCGGCAAGCCCGGCGAGCAGACGGCCGGGAGCTTCTCGTTCTCGCTCGGCCTCGACGGGCACGTCGCCGTCCGCCACGCGCGCGCCAAGTTCGCCCCGAAGCCCGGGCAGAAGCAGGGGGCGAAGCACGAGGATCTGATGGTCCTCTCCCCCGGCGCGGCGGGGCTCCGCGCCACCTACTGGGACGACGAGGGGCACGTGATCGAGTACGGCGTGCGATCCGAGCCGGGCCGCGCCATCTTCGAGTCCGCCGCCCCGGCGGCCCCCGGCCCGCGGTTCAAGCTCGTCTACGAGCAGAAGGCCGGGGACGTCGTGGAGGTCACGTTCTTCGTCGCCCCGCCCGGCGGGGAGTACCAGCGGTACGTGAGCGGCCTGGCGCACCGCAAGTGATGCGCCGGGCACACCTGAATCGCGGGCCCGCCCCGGCGGCGGCCGGAGCCGCGCGGGGCCGATGAACGACGGCTCGCGATGCGCGAGCACCTTCGGCGTCGCGCATCGCGCCGTCGTTCTGCGGATCCGGATCGGTCGTTCAGCTCGCCGTGGCGCGCTGCGCGGGGGCGGGCGCGCCCGCCTGGCGGCGCTCGTCCACCGCCTCGCGCAGGAGCGCGCGGGCCTCGCGCAGCGCCTCGACCGTCTGGTCCCAGCCGAGGCAGGGGTCCGTCACCGAGCACCCGTACCTGAGCTGCGAGAGCTCCGCCGACATCGGCTGGCTCCCCGTCTCGAGGAAGCTCTCCATCATGACGCCCACGATGGAGCGGTTCCCCTGGCGGATCTGGCTCGCCACGTCGCGCATCACGAGCGGCTGGAGCTCCGGCTTCTTCCAGGAGTTCGCGTGCGAGCAGTCGATGACGATCGTCTGCGGGAGCCCGGCCTTCGCGAGCGCCTGCTCGGCGATGGCGACCGAGACGCTGTCGAAGTTCGGCCGGCCGCCGCCGCCGCGCAGGACGAGGTGGCCGTACCGGTTGCCGCGGGTGCGGATGACCGACGAGCGCCCCTGGTCGTTGATGCCCAGGAAAGCGTGCGGCCGCGCGGCGGAGAGGATCGCGTTCACCGCGCCGTCGACCTCGCCGTCGGTGCCGTTCTTGAAGCCGATGGGGGTCGAGAGCCCGGAGGCGAGGTTCCGGTGCGTCTGCGATTCGGAGGTCCGCGCCCCGATCGCCGTCCAGGTGATGAGGTCGCCGCGGTAGTGGGGCGCGATGGGATCGAGCGCCTCGGTCCCGGTGGGGAGCCCGAGCTCGGCCACCTCCAGGAGGAAGCGGCGGGCCAGCTCCATGCCCTCCTTCACCTGGAAGGAGTCGTTCATCCGCGGATCGTTCGTGAGCCCCTCCCATCCGACGGAGGTGCGGGGCTTCTCGAAGTACACGCGCATGACGAGGTACAGCGTGTCGGAGACCTCGTCCGCGAGCTCGCGCAGGCGCCGCGCGTAGTCGAGCCCGGCGTCGGTGTCGTGGATCGAGCACGGGCCCACGACGACCGCGAGCCGCGGGTCGCGGCGGTCGAGGATCGCCTCCATCGTCCGGCGCCCCTCGGCCACCGTCCGCGCGGCGCGCTCCGAGGCCGGGATCCGCAGCTTCACCTCCTCGGGCGGCAGCATCGCGTCGAACGCGGCGACGTTCAGGTTCTCCAGGGCGGGAGGACCGCGGTGCCCCGCCGACGTGAGCTCCACGCGGACGAAGCCGGCGATCATGTCGCGGTAGAGCGTCTCGACGAGCTCGGGCTCGATGCCTTCCTCGCCGGCGAGCGCCCGCACGTTCCGCACGACCTGCTCCTCGCGGGCGGGGTCCTTCACGCCGTCTGCGGCGCTCTTGAAGCGGGCCGCCTGGAGCGCGTAGCCGCGGCGCTCGGCGAGCAGGGCGACGATGCGGCGGTCCACGTCGTCGATGGACGCGCGCACGTCGCGCAGCGTCATGCAGTCCGGCAGCGAGATTCCACGTTTCTTTTCGTCGTTCACGGCTGAGCCCTCGGGCGAAGGTGGCGGCCGTCCGGAGCGGCGGACGGAGTGAGGCGGGAGCAGGAGCGAAGCGTCCCCCCCGTCCAGGCCCGAGCGATCTCGATGGTGCGGGGTGGTCCTTCGCTACGCGTAGGAGCCCACCCAGCGCCCAGGCCGGGGCGGGGGGCTGCTAAATCGATACGCGCTCACGAACCGAAGGATCACGGAGCCACCATATCCGGCCCAGTCGCGTTTCACAACCACCGAGCGGTGGGGCCTCGGCGAGCGGTGGGAGGTCGGGGAGGGATCCCGGGCCGTTGCGGGCTCAGGCTGGGGGCTTCTCCGGCGCCTCGCGCCGCACGATCCAGAGCGCCGCCGGCAGCGCGGTGAAGTCGGCGAGCATGGCGAGGAGGAACGCGCCCGCGGTGACCATCCCGAACTGGCGGAGGGGCGGGAACCGCGAGAGGGCGAGCGCGAGGAAGCCCGCGGCGTCGATGAGGGTCGCGAACACGATGGCCCGGCCGGCCACGCGGAGCGTGTGGCGGAGCGCGCCGTCGAGGCCCCCGGCCCCCTCGCCCTCGTGCAGGTGGTGGAAGAAGTGGATCTGGTCGTTCTCGGTGGTCCCGAGCACGGTGGTGGCGCCGCGGATCGGCGCCCCGGTGTGGGGCGCGCCCGCGGGGCGCCGGGCGGGGGACGTGACGAGGATCGCGAACACCGATGGGATCATGGCCATGAGCCGCGCCGACGCCGACCGGAACACCGCGAGGAAGGCCGCGAAGATGAGCGCGGCGGTGATGGCGAAGCTCTCGCCGAGCGTCGGCACGAGGCTCGCCCCGACCTTCCCGGCGAGGATCGACTCCCCGACGACCCGGAGCTCGGCGCCGCGCAGCGCGGGCGCCTCCGCGACGGTCCGTTCCCACGCATCGCGCGCCGCGGCGGTGAGCGCCGCCACGCCGGGCCCGTCGCCGCGCTCGAACACGACGGTGAGCTGCGCGCTGGCGAGCGTCCCGACGTCGACGAAGCCGCGGAGCTCGGGCCCGGCGAGGAGGAGCTGCTCGAGGTCCGCGACCGCCGCGGCGAACGCGGCCGGGTCCTCCGGGAGCGACTCGCCCTGGCCGGCGGCGTAGCGACGCATCCGCAGGATCGAGGTCGGTCCGACGACCGAGGTGACGCCGGGGATCGCCTCCACGCGCCGGGTGAACCGATCGAGCGGCCGGAGCACCTCGGGATCGGTGACGGCGCCGGGCGGCGTCCGCACCCACAGGCGCGCGACGTTCAGCCCTCCGACGTTCCGGCGGAAGAACACCAGGTCCCGGTGCACGGGCGAGGCGGGGTCCACGTACTCGAGCACGTCGAGCCCGACGCCCATGGGCGCGAGCCGCCCGGGCACGCCGAGGAGCGCCACCAGCCCGGCGGCGGCGAGGCCCAGCGCCCCGGCGACGAGCGGCCAGCGCCAGCGCCAGGTGAACCGCGGCAGCGCCGCCGCGAGCCGGTCGTACAGGTGGGCGCGGATCTCCACGGTCCGCCGCGTGGGCGTGCGGAGCGCGCGCTGGAGGGCGGGGAAGAGCGTGAAGACCACGACCCAGGCGATCGCGAGCCCGGTGGCGGTCCAGATCCCCATCTCGCGCACCGGGCGGATGCGGGAGACGGCGAGCGCCGCGAAGCCGAGCACGGCGGCGGCGCTGGACGCGGTCACCGGCAGGAGCTTGTTCGCGAGCGCGGCGAGCTGGTGACGGGCGGGGTCCACGCCCTCGGGGGCGTCCACGAACCGCGAGTGCAGGTACACGAGCGAGGCGAGCGTCGTCACGAGGACCGTGAGCGGCACGAGGGTCGAGACGATCGTGAAGGGGAACCCGAGGAGCCGCCCCGCGGCGGTGGCGAGGGCCACCGCCGCGCCCAGCGTCAGCAGGAGCGCCACGAGCGCGCGCACCGAGCGGTAGAGGAACAGCGCGACCGCGACCACGAGGAGCCCGAACACCGGGAAGTTGCGCCGCGACGCCTCGCGCGACTCGCGCTCGATCCAGGCGTCGACGTAGGGCCCGCCCACGCGGCGCACGCCCGTGAGGGCGTCGCCGCGCGACCGCTCCACCGCCGCGTCGATCCGGGCGAGCGCGGCGTCGCGCGCGGCGGACGTCGCCGCGTCGAACGTCACCGCGACCCCCAGGAAGCGGTCGCCGACGAGCCCCTGCCGTGCGAAGAAGCCGGTCCCGCTCGCGAACCGGCGGAGCGCCTCGGCCGCGGCGGGGTCGGCGGTCGGCGACGTTCCGGGGCGCGCCCGCGCGTACGCGTCGAGGATCGAGACGGGCGTCGTGCCCGGCAGCGCCCGCAGGGCGTCCTCCACGGCGGCGACCTGCGCGAGCGCGCGCGGGCGAAAGGGCTCGTCCGCCTCGAGGAGCAGCATGACGGTCGGGCGCTCGGGGAAGATGCGCTGGAACTCGCGGGTCGCGACGAAGTCCGGGTCCGAGGGGACCACGAGCCGGTCGATGGCCCCCTCCGACGGGATCCCCGCGGCGAGCCACGCGGCCACCGGCACCGCGAGCGCGTAGAGCACGAGGATGGGGACGCGGAGCGCCACGATCGCGCCGAAGACGCGCTCGATCCGCGAGCGGGGCATCCGCGGGAGAGTAGCACCGCGCCCGCCCGCGCCGCGGGTCCCGTCGCGGTGGGGGCGCGCGGCTGCGGCGAGGGGCCGCGCGCGGGCAGACACCTCGAGTGTCGCGACCCCGGTGGGCTCACCTCGCTCATGACGTTCCGGGACGCCCGACGCGCGCATACCGTGCGGGGATGCGCGGCGTCTCGCTCCCGCTCGTCCTCGTGCTCGGCCTCGCGCTCGCCGCCTGCGCGCCGGCGCTCCGGAAGCCTGCGGTCCTCCCGCCGGCCACTCGCGGGGCAGGGGCGGCGGCCGCGGCGAGGCTCCTCGCCGACGCGGACGCGGCCTTCGGGCGGAGGCCCGATCCGGCCGCGGTGCGCCGCGCGGAGGCGCTGTACCGCGAGGCGGCGCAGGCGGACCCCGGCGCCGTGGAGGGACCCTACGGCGCGGCGCGCGCCGTGATCTGGCTCGCCGAGCACGAGCGCTCCGCGGCAGAGCGCGCGCGGCTCGCGACCTCCGCCGTCGACCTCGGCCAGCTCTGCGAGGCGCGCGCGCCGGAGGAGGCGCGCTGCGCGTACGCCCTCGCGCTCGGGCTCGGCATCCAGGCGCGCGAGCGGAGGAGCACGGCCGCGGAGGGGCTGAAGCTCATGGTGGAGCGGCTCCGCCGCGCCGCCGCGCGGGACCCCGCGCTCGACGAGGCGGGGCCCGAGCGCGTGCTGGCGCTCCTCCTGCTGCGCGCGCCGGGGTGGCCGCTCGGGCCCGGGGATCCCGAGGCGGGGCTCGCGGAGGCGAAGAAGGCCGCCTCGCGCGCCCCGGAGTTCCCGCCGAACCTGCTCGCGCTCGCGGAGGCGCTCGCCGCGAACGGCGATCCCGCAGCGGGCCGCGCCGCCGCCGGGCGGGCGCTCGCGCTCGCGGAGCGGCGCGCGGCGGCGGGAGAGCCGGACGCGCCGGAGTGGGTGGTGGAGGCGCGGCGGCTGCTCGCCGCGCCGGCGCAGGCGCCCGACGCGCGGGAGCCCCGCAGCGAATCGAGCTCCGCCGGACGAAATATCGGCTGAGCCCGCGCGTACCGGGAGAAAGCGATGCTCACCTTCCTCGTCTGGCTCGCGCTGCTCCTCGTGTGCTGGCCGCTCGCGCTCGCGGCGCTGATCCTCTATCCGCTCGTCTGGATCCTGCTGCTCCCGTTCCGGATCCTCGGCGTCGCGGTGAACGGCGTGCTCGCGCTCCTCGGGGCGATCCTGCTCTTCCCGGCGCGGCTCTTGCGAGGCCCGAGCGCGCTCCGTTCGCGCGGAACGGCGTCATGACCTCGCGAGCGAGGTGATCGCGCTGCGCGGCCGCGACGCCCGCGGTCCACCCGCGGGCGAAGCGAGCGCGCCCAAGAGGCGCGTCCTCCGTCCGATCAGAAGCTCAGGAACAGCATCGCGCTCCCGAGGAGCGCGATGAGCGCGGCGCCGACCAGCGCGTAGTCGGTCCCGTGCTCGCGCCAGGCGTTCCGCACGACGGATGCGAAGGGCATGGTGACCTCCGTTCTTCCTGCGGCGGCCGGGGACTTCGCCGTCGGTGCGAGTGGGCGCCTGCTGCGCAATCCTGTCCATGCCTCGAATGCGTGTGACATTGATCGCTATCAATTGAGACCTGCGCTCAAACGCGCACCCCGAGCCCTGGAGAGCGCAGTGAATTCGGCCGGATGCCTCTTCCGCGAATACCGGAAAAGCCTCGAACCGCCTGTGGATAGCTAATTCGGGGCACATTGCGGAGGGGTGCGGTGTTGTGGTTGCTTTGCGTCGTGACGCAAAAATGGGCTGCGACATTTTCGTCGTTGCGCAAGATCTTCGCGATCGAGCGCCTCGGGCCGCCCTCCCCGGCGCTCGCGGCGGGCAGGGGGCGCGGCCTCTTGCGCACGCTCCTCTCGCCGGAGCCGCTCCCCAAGGATCCGGAGGTGCCGCGGCCCGCGAGGCGCGGCTGGCTCCGGCTCCTCTTCGCGGTGGAGCCGCTCTCTCGCGCCCCCGCCGCGCCGCCGCGCGCGCGCCGCGCCCGCTGGATGCGCTGGCTCTTCGGCCTCGAGCCGCTCGACCCGCCGTAGGAGGAGGCGCCCATGGAATCCGCCCGACACGTCTTCCGCGTCCTGTTCCTGCTCCTCGTGGTCGTCGTGATCTTCTCGGTCGGCCGGACCTTCCTCGTGCCGAAGTCGTACGGGGCCTACGGCCCGTACCGCTTCGACAACGTCGCGGAGCAGGCCGCCGTCCGCCCGCCGCAGCACGGCGGCTCGGCGTCGTGCGGCGCGTGCCACGCGGAGCGGCTGAAGGCGGTCACCGCCGGCGCGCACCGCAAGGTCGGCTGCGAGGTGTGCCACGCGCCGCTCGCGAGGCACGTCCGGGACGGCGCCAGGAGCGCGCCGATGCCGGTGGACCGGTCGTTCACGCTCTGTGCGCGGTGCCATCGCCGCATCGAGGGGCGCCCCGCCGCGTTCCCCCAGATCGTCCTCGCCCAGCACCAGGGCGGCGTCGAGGGGACCGCCTGCATCGACTGCCACGAGCCGCACTCCCCGAAGCTCTGACAGGAGGCCACGATGGACGAGACCGAGAGCGACGCCCGCGCACCCGCCCCGCCGCCGGCGCCGGAGCCCGTCGGCCGCCGGGAGTTCCTCGCGAACGCGCTCCGCCTCGGCGGCGGGGTGCTCGTGTTCCTCTCCGGCGCCCCCGCGCTCGGAGAGGACCACGTGGCGGAGGGCTACGACTGGACGCAGCACCGCTACGCCTACCTCATCGACACCGAGAAGTGCATCGGCTGCGGCTCCTGCGTCCGCGCGTGCAAGGCCGAGAACGGCGTCCCCGACGGCTTCTTCCGGACGTGGGTGGAGCGCTACGTCGTCTCGCCGGAGGCCTCGCACGTGGACTCGCCGAAGGGCGGGCTCGACGGGTTCCCCCCGATCCAGACGCCGTTCACGCCGACCAAGTCCTTCTTCGTCCCGAAGATGTGCAACCACTGCAAGGAGACGCCCTGCGTCCAGGTCTGCCCGGTCGGCGCCTCGTACCGCACGCAGGACGGCCTCGTGCTGGTGGACGCCGAGCGCTGCATCGGCTGCGGCTACTGCGTCCAGGCGTGCCCCTACGGCAGCCGGTTCCTGTCGCCGACGACGCACACCGCCGAGAAGTGCACCTGGTGCTACCACCGCGTCACGAAGGGCCTGAAGCCCGCCTGCGTCGAGGTCTGCCCGACCGCCACGCGCCAGTTCGGGGACATGCGCCGCGAGGACGATCCCGTCCGGCTCGCCATCGCGCACGGGCGCGTGAGCGTGCTGCAGCCGCACCTGCTCACGGAGCCGCAGTGCTTCTACCTCGGCCTCGACAAGGAGGTGCGGTGATGCCGGAGATCAGCGGCTACGCGTTTCCGAACGACGTGCACGTCCACTGGAGCCTGATGATCGTGATGTACCCGTACATCACGGGCTTCGTGGCGGGAGCGTTCATCGTCACCGCGCTCTACCACCTCTTCGGAAAGAAGGAGTTCGAGCCGGTGGCGCGGCTCGCGCTCGCGACCTCCTTCTGCTTCATGGCCATCGCGACGTTCCCCCTGAACCTCCACCTCGGTCACGCCGAGCGCGCCTTCAACGTCGTCGTGACGCCGCACTTCTCCTCGGCGATGGCGGGCTTCGGCCTGCTCTACTCCGGGTACTTCGTCATCCTGCTGCTCGAGGTCTGGTTCGTGTACCGGCGCGAGATCATCGAGACCGCGCGCCGGAGCCGCGGCGTGAAGCGCGCGTTCTACGCCGCCCTCGCGCTCGGCACCTACGACACCTCGCCCGAGGCGCTCGAGGTCGATCATCGCGCGGTGAAGCTCCTCTCCGCGTTCGGCCTGCCCGCGGCGTGCATGCTGCACGGCTACGTCGGCTTCATCTTCGGCGGGATCAAGGCGAACCCCTGGTGGTCGACGCCGCTCATGCCGGTCATCTTCCTGCTCTCGGCGGCGGTGTCCGGCATCGCGCTGCTCGTGCTCCTCTACCAGGTGACCGCGAAGCTCGGGCGGCGCCCGATCGAGCGGGAGACGGTGCAGGCGATGGCGCGCTGGCTCTGGTTCTTCCTCATCCTCACCGTCACCCTCGAGCTGCTCGAGATCGTGCTGCTCGCGTACGAGAACTCCGACGCCTGGCACATCATCTCCCAGCTCCTCACCACGCGGCTCGAGTTCTCCTTCATCTCCGTGCAGATGATCGGCGGGAGCCTCGTCCCGTTCATCCTCCTCGCGATCGTGGTGACGATGAACGCCTACCTGCACGACCGGGTGCGGAACACGCTCGCCTCGGTCGCCTCGCTGCTCCTCCTCGTGCAGGTGTTCTCGATGCGCTGGAACGTCGTCATCGGCGGGCAGCTGCTCTCGAAGTCGTTCCGCGGCCTGCGCTCCGGGTACCAGCCGTCGCTCTTCGGCCGGGAGGGGGTCATCGTCGCGATCGCGCTGTTCGTCCTGCCGTTCGTGCTCCTGTGGGTGTTCGATCGCGTGCTGCCCATCGAGCGCGCGGCCCCGCCGGCGGAGCCGAGCCGCGAGCCCGCGGCGGAGCCCGCGCGCCGCACGGCGTGACGCGCGCGAGGGCCGCCGGGGCGGGTCCGGCGTCCTCGCTCTACCGGGGAGGCGCCCGTGACGGATCGGCTGGCGGAGCTCGAGGCGAGGCACGCGGAGACGGAGGAGCGGCTCCGGCGCCTGGAGCAGCGCCTGGCGGCCCTCGAGGGCGCTCCGGGCCGGGCGCGCGCCGCGGGCCGCGCGGGGACCCCCCGGT